>JANWYV010000005.1 GCA_025055075.1 Blastocatellia bacterium | reverse complement strand
TGGAGATGGTGATGCCGGGGGACAATGTGAATTTGGAGGTGGAGCTGATCACCCCCATTGCCCTGGAGCGAGGCTTGCGCTTCGCCATCCGCGAGGGCGGCCGCACCGTCGGCGCCGGCACCATCACCGAAATCGTGGAGTGATCGCGAGGGGTTATGCTGAATGAGAAGATTCGCATTCGGCTGAAAGCGTACGATCACCGCGTGCTCGATCAATCGGCGGCTGAGATCGTGCAGACGGCTCGGCGCACGGGCGCGCGCGTGGCCGGTCCGATCCCGCTGCCGACGGACAAGAGTCGGTTCACGGTCCTGCGCTCGCCGCATGTGGATAAGAAATCGCGCGAGCAATTCGAGATCCGCACGCACAAGCGGTTGATTGACATCCTGAATCCGACGCCGCAGACCATTGACGCGTTGATGCGCCTGGACTTGCCGGCGGGCGTGGACGTGGAGATCAAAGCTTTCGGAAGGGAGCGGTCATGATCACCGGGCTCATCGGGAAGAAGATCGGGATGACGCAGATTTACGAACCGGATGGGACGGCCGTTCCGGTGACGGTCCTCAAGGCCGGGCCCTGTGTCGTCGTTCAGCGGAAGACGACGGCGAAGGATGGGTATGAAGCGGTGCAGCTCGGGTTGGTCGAGGAGCGACCGCCTAAGCGCGTGAATAAGCCCATGCGGGGGCATTTCGAGCGCGCGGGCGTGCCGCCGACACGCATCCTGCGCGAGGTGCGTCTGGCGCCAGGTGGTGAGGACCCTCAAGTGGGTGAGACCGTGTTGGTGAGTGTCTTTCGCGAGGGGGAATTGGTGCACGTCACGGGGACGACAAAGGGGAAAGGATTCGCGGGCTTCGTCAAGCGGCATCGGTTCGCCGGAGGACCGGCCTCGCACGGTTCGATGTTCCATCGCGCGCCGGGGTCAATTGGGGCCTCTAGCTATCCATCGCGCGTGTGGCCGGGTTCTCGCATGGCGGGGCACATGGGGATGCGGCGGCACACAGTGCGGAATCTGCGCATCATGCGCGTTGATCCGGAGAAGCATCTGTTGGTGGTGCGCGGGAGTGTGCCCGGACCCAATGGCGGATATGTGATCATCCGCAAGGCGCAGGTGTGAGGAGGAGCGGATCATGCCGATTGTACCGGTGAGGAATCTGCAAGGAGAGATCGTGGGCGAGATTGCGCTCTCGGAGCGCGTCTTCGCGCGGCCGCTTAATCACGCGTTGATCTGGGAAGCCGTGCGGTGGTTCATGGCGAAGCAGCGAGCGGGGACGGCTTCGACGAAGACGCGGGGCGAGGTCTCCGGCAGCGGGCGCAAGCCGTGGCGGCAAAAGGGGACGGGACGAGCGCGCGTGGGCTCGATTCGCACGCCGCTGTGGCGGCACGGGGGAACGGTGCATGGGCCCAAGCCGCGCGACTACTCCTATGAGCTGCCGAAGAAGGTGCGGCGCGCGGCGCTGGCCGTTGCGCTCTCGGAGCGCTTGCGCGAGGGGAATCTGATCGTCTTCGACGAATTGACTTTGCCCAGCCATAAGACGAAGGAATTAGTGCGAGTGCTCACCGCACTCGGTCTGGCGGAGAAGAAGACGCTGCTTGTGGATTCGTTGGAGAATCGAAACCTCGCGCTCGCCTCGCGGAATCTGCCGCGCGTGAAGCTGACTAGCGGGCACGGGGTGAACATCTACGATGTGCTCTATTATGAGACGATCGCCTTCTCGCAAGCGGCGATCCGAGAGGTGGAGGCGATCCTCTCGCGAAGCTGAGTTGGGGGGAGGAGGATGCGGAACATTTGGGAGATCATCAAAGCGCCAGTCGTGACCGAGAAGGCGTTGCGGCTGAAGGAGCAAGAGGGGAAGCAGGTCTTGGTCTTCAAGGTGGATCGAGCGGCGAATAAGCAGGAGATCAAGCAGGCCGTCGAGCGCATCTTCAAGGTGAAGGTCGAAAAGGTGCGGACGGTGAACTATCGCGGCAAACGGGTCTTTCGCTTCGGGCGGTTGCGCGGGCGGCGAGCGGCGTGGAAGAAGGCGTATGTGACGCTCCGCGCCGGAGAGCGGATCACCGAGTACACGGAGCTGGTCTGATGGGCCGGCCGGAAAGGAGGTCGGGATGGGGATCAAAACAGTCGCACCGGTGAATTCGTCGCGGCGATTTCAGACGTTTTTGACCAAGGAGGAGATCACGGCCGAGGAGCCGTACAAGCCGCTCACGGTCAGCAAGCGGCGAATTCATGGGCGGAACAACGATGGGCATATCACGGTCCGGCATCGCGGTGGGGGCCACAAGCGGCGCTATCGGATCATTGATTTCAAGCGGGACAAGTTTGGCATCCCGGCGCGCGTGGCCACGATCGAGTACGATCCGAATCGGTCGGCGTTCATCGCCTTGCTCCATTATGCGGATGGGGAGAAGCGTTACATTCTGGCGCCGCATGGGTTGAAAGTGGGACAGACGGTCGTCTCCGGCCCCGATGCGGATATCCTCGTGGGGAATGCCCTCCCGCTCAAGAACATCCCGGTCGGGACGACCATTCATAACATCGAGCTGCGGCCGGGCAAAGGGGGACAGCTTGTGCGCAGTGCTGGAAGTGCTGCCCAACTGCTGGCCAAAGAGGGCGACTATGCGCACGTTCGTCTCCCTTCGGGTGAGATCCGCTTGATCCATGTCAACTGCATGGCGACGATCGGACAGGTGAGCAATCTCGATCATGAGAACATCTCGCTGGGGAAGGCGGGACGCAAGCGGTGGCTTGGCATTCGTCCGACGACGCGCGGGATCGCCATGAATCCCATCGATCATCCGCATGGGGGAGGCGAGGGGCGCTCCAAGGGGAACCATCCGCAGACCCCATGGGGGCAACCCACCCTCGGGTACAAGACACGGCGGAATCGGCGCACGGATCGGTTCATCATCCAACGGAGGAAGTAAAGGCCTATGGGACGGTCGCTCAGGAAAGGGCCCTTTGTGGATGATCATCTGCTGGAGAAGATTCGGAAGCTGAACGAGGCGGGGGAGCGAAAGGTCATCAGGACGTGGTCGCGGCGCTCGACAATTATCCCGGAGATGGTCGGGCATACGATCGCCGTGCACAATGGGCGGAAGTTCATTCCCGTCTACATCACCGAGAACATGGTGGGGCATAAGCTCGGGGAGTTCGCGCCGACGCGGACCTTCCGCGGTCATCCGGAGAAGACGTCCAAAGCCGAGAAGACGGCCAAACGGAAATGAAGGGGGAGCGCGTATGGAGGCCAGGGCGGTCGGCAAATTCATTCCGGGCTCGCCGCAGAAGGCGCGCTTGGTGATTGATCTGATTCGGGGCAAGAGCGTCAACGAAGCGCGTTCGATCTTGCTCTTCAGCCCGAAGCGGGCGGCGCGCAAGATCCTGGGCGTGTTGCAATCGGCCATCGCCAATGCCCTGCGCAAGGCCGATGAGCAGAACATCGCCTTGGACGTGGATGATCTCATCGTCTCGGAATGCTACGTCAACTCCGGGCCGACGAAGCACCGCGCGGGATCGCGCCGCTATCGTCCAGCGCCGCGAGGGCGCGCGTATTTGGAACGGCGACGATCGAGCCACATCACGATCGTCGTCGCTACACGAAAGTCAGAAGGAGGGGAGGCGTAAGCTGTGGGACAGAAGGTCCATCCGTATGGATTTCGCCTCGGCTACATCAAGCCGTGGCACTCGGTGTGGTTCGCGAAGAAGGATTACGGGAAGCTGCTGCTTGAGGATTTGAGGCTCAAGCAGGAGCTGAAGCAGCGGTTCAGTGGCGCCGGGGTCTCGCACGTGGACATTGAGCGGGCGGCGAATAAGCTGAAGATCATCATCCACACGGCGCGGCCGGGGATCATCATCGGGCGCAAGGGTGCGGAGATCGATCGGCTGCGAGCCGAGATCGCCGAACGCACGAAGCGTGAGGTGATGATCGCCATTCAAGAGATCGATCGGCCGGAGTTGAGCGCGCAATTGCAGGCAGAGAAGGTCGCCCAGCAGCTGGAGAAACGGGTGGCCTTCCGTCGAGCGATGCGCAAGGCCGTTGAGGACGCCATGCGCTTTGGTGCCAAAGGTATCAAGATTCGCGTCTCGGGGCGGCTCAACGGGGCCGAGATCGCGCGCTCAGAGTGGTATTTGCATGGGCGGCTGCCGCTGCAGACGCTGCGCGCGGACATTGATTATGGCTTCGCCGAGGCCTATACGACCTACGGTGTGATTGGCGTGAAGGTGTGGATCTATCGGGGCGATGTCTTGGATCCGCGGGCGGCGTTGCTGAAGGGAGCGAAGCCCTCGGGGCGGCGATGAGAGGAGGAGCGGGCCTATGTTGATGCCGAGGAAGGTGAAATATCGCAAGCAGCAGCGGGGACGTATGTCGGGGATCGCGACGCGCGGGGCGACGGTCGCCTTCGGGGAATATGGCCTGAAGGCGCTGGAGCCGGCCTGGATCACGGATCGGCAGATCGAAGCGGCGCGTGTGGCGATCACGCGTCATGTCAAGCGAGGAGGGAAGCTCTGGATTCGCATCTTTCCGGACAAGCCGGTGACGCGCAAGCCGCAGGAGTCCCGGATGGGGAAGGGGAAGGGCTCGCCCGAATTCTGGGTGGCGGTGGTCAAGCCCGGACGCATCCTCTTTGAGATCGAAGGGGTCTCCGAAGAGATGGCTCGGGAGGCCTTTCGGCTGGCCGCCGCGAAGCTGCCGATCAAGACGAAATTCGTCACTCGGCGAGAACAAGAGGAGGTCTTGGCATGACGCCCATCGAACGCTTGCGCGAGATGAGCGAGGAGGAATTGCAGGCCCATGAGGCCGCGTTGCGGGAATCGCTCTTTCGGCTGCGCTTCCGGCTGAGCCTGGGCGAGATGGAAGTGCTCAAGACATATCGCCAGACGAAGAAGGAACTCGCTCGCGTCCTGACCATCCGGCGCGAGCGCGAGCTGGGGATTCGGAGATGAGTGAGTATGAGTGGGACGGAGACGACACCAGGGCGGACCAAGCCGCGTGGCCATCGCCATCAGATGGTGGGTATTGTCACCAGCGACAAAATGCAGAAGACGGTCGTCGTGACCGTCGAGCGCCTCATGCGCCATCCGAAGTATGAGCGCGTCGTGAAGCGACGCTCCCGATTCATGGCGCACGATGAGCTGGGAGCGCGCGTCGGCGATAAGGTGCGAATCATGGAGACGCGCCCGCTGTCTCGGCATAAGCGCTGGCGCGTGGTGGAGATCATTCAGCGAGCCGCACGTCGTATGCCGGAGGCCGGACCCAAGGTGGGCGAGGAGATCGGTGAGGTCAAAGGAGGTGAGGGCGTATGATCCAGATGCGCACGATGCTGGAGGTGGCCGACAATTCCGGTGCTAAGAGGATTCAGTGCATCATGCCGGTCGGGGGTGCGACCGGACCGGTCGCCACCCTGGGGGATGTGATCACGGCGACAGTGAAGGAAGCGGCTCCTGATGCGGCCGTCAAGAAGGGGCAGGTCGTGCGCGCCGTGATCGTGCGCACGCGCAAGGAGGTCCGACGCCGCGACGGGACATATATTCGCTTCGACGATAACGCGGCCGTTCTCATCAAACCCGACGGCGAGCCGATCGGGACGCGCGTGTTCGGGCCGGTGGCGCGCGAGTTGCGCGAGAAGAAGTTCATGAAGATCATCAGCCTGGCGCCGGAGGTGATCTGACTATGGCGCACGTCAAGAAGAACGATACGGTCGTCGTGCTGGCCGGCAGCAACATCAAGGAGCGCGATCCCTCTGGACGCATCGTGCTCAAGCGGGCGCGCGTCCTGGAGGTGAAGCCTCGCGAGGGGAAGGTCCTGGTCGAGGGAATGCGGATCGTGAAACGGCACGTGCGCCCGAATCCGCGGCGAGGCATCGCCGGGGGGATCGTCGAGCGAGAGGCCTATATTGACATCTCGAACGTGATGGTCGTCTGTCCGGCCTGCAATCGCCCGACGCGCATTCGCCGAGAGGTGGGCGCCGACGGGCGCAAGACCCGCATTTGCAAACGCTGTGGCGGCGTGATTGATAAGTGAGGGGATGAGCTATGGTCGCGAAAGCGCCCAAATATGTGCCGCGATTGAAACAACGCTATCGCGAGGTCGTCGTGCCTGCGCTCATGAAGGAGTTTGGCTATACGAATCCGATGGCCGTGCCGCGGTTGGAGAAGATCACGATCAACATGGGATTGGGCGAGGCGATTCAAAATCCCAAGGCCTTGGATCGGGCCGTTGAAGAGTTATCCATGATCACGGGACAGCGACCTGTGATCACGAGGGCGAAGAAGTCCATTGCGGCGTTCAAGCTGCGCAAGGGGATGACTATCGGTGCCATGGTGACGCTGCGGGGCGATCGCATGTACGAATTTCTCGATCGGCTCATCAACATCGCGTTGCCGCGCGTGCGCGATTTCCGGGGACTCTCGCCTAGGTCGTTCGACGGACGCGGGAACTACACGATCGGGTTGCGGGATCAACTGGTCTTTCCCGAGGTGGATTTCAACAAGGTGGACAAGGCGCGCGGAATGAACATCTGCATCACGACGACGGCCAAGACGGATGAGGAGGCGCGGGCGTTGCTCGCGCTTCTGGGCATGCCGTTCCGCACGGGAGCATGAGGATATGGCGCGAAAAAGTCAGTTTGCCAAGATGGTGAAGGAGCCGAAATTCAAGGTCCGCTATCGGAATCGATGCCGGCGTTGCGGACGGGCGCGGGGCTATTACCGGAAGTTCATGCTGTGCCGACTGTGCTTCCGTCAGTTGGCCCTGGAGGGACACATCCCGGGCGTCATCAAAGCGAGTTGGTGAGGAGGACAACGGGCTATGATGACCGATCCGATTGCGGATATGCTGACGCGCCTCCGAAACGCCGTGCGGGCGCGCCATCCCCGCGTGGATGTGCCCGCTTCGAAGATGAAAGTGGAGATCGCCCGCATCTTGAAAGAGGAGGGGTACATCAGCAACTACAAGATCATGAGCGAGGGCGCCAAGAAGGTTTTGCGCCTCTATTTGAAGTACGGGCCGGAAGGGGAGACGCCGATCCTGAACGTGGAGCGGGTCTCTCGACCGGGACGACGCGTTTACGTGGGGGCGAAGGAGATCCCCCGCGTCTTGGGCGGATTGGGAATCGCCATCCTCAGCACGCCCAAGGGCATCATGACCGGGCGCGACGCGCGGCGTCAGAATGTCGGGGGAGAGGTCTTGTGCTATGTCTATTGAGGAGCCGAGGGCGAAGGGCGAAAGCTCGGCGCTTGAGAAGGAGGTGATTGAGAGATGTCGCGCATTGGACGGAAGCCGATTCCCGTTCCGGCGGGAGTGACGGTGGCGATCGCGCCGACGCATCTGGAGATCACCGGACCGAAAGGGACGCTTCGGACTCCGGTGCCGCCCGGCGTTCGCTTCCGTCTGCAAGACGGGATGCTTGTGGCTGAGCGCGAGGATGAGGAGGCGAAAGCCCTGCACGGACTGGCCCGTGCGCTGGCGGCTAACGCTGTACGAGGGGTCACCGAAGGCTACACGAAGGAGCTGGACATCGTCGGGATCGGGTATAAAGCGGAGGTGCAGGGACGGCGGATCATCTTCTCGCTCGGCTATTCGCACCCGATCGAGTTCCCCATCCCGGACGGCATTGACGTGAAGGTCGAGCGGCGCACGAAGCCGATCTCGGAATATCAGATGACGCTCATCGTCTCCGGAATTGATAAGCAACTGGTCGGGCAGATCGCGGCGAACATTCGGAGCTTGCGGCGACCGGATGCCTACAAGGGCAAGGGCATTCGGTACGCCGATGAAGTGCTGCGGTTGAAGCCCGGCAAGACTGGGAAGTGATCGGGGCGCTATGATCAAGAAGAAGACGCGACAACAGCGACGTCTGGCCGTTCACAAGCGGATTCGCAAGCGGGTGCGAGGGACGGCCGAGCGACCTCGCTTGGCTGTGTTCCGAAGCCTGCGGCACATCTATGCGCAGCTCATTGACGACGAGCGCGGGATCACATTGGCGGCGGCTTCTACGCTTGATCGCGCGCTGCGCGCCAATGGGCGTCCGCGATATGGAGGGAACATCGCTGCGGCGCGTGAAGTCGGGAAACTGATCGCCGCGCGCGCTTTGGAGCGGGGCATCACGCGAGTCGTCTTCGATCGCGGAGGCTATCGTTATCACGGGCGTGTGAAGGCACTGGCGGAAGCAGCGCGCGAAGCGGGCTTGGAATTCTAAGAGGGGGCATGGTATGGTGACGGCGAAGCGAGAGATCATCTCACCCGAGGGGTTGGCGCTGAAGGAATACGTCGTCTCGGTCAAGCGCGTGGCGAAGGTCGTCAAAGGAGGGAAGAACCTCTCCTTCAGCGCTCTGGTCGTCGTCGGCAATCAGGAGGGGATCGTGGGGTTCGGCCTGGGGAAGGCACGGGAGGTTCCCGCCGCGATCAAGAAGGGGATCGAAGCGGCGAAGAAGAATCTCATCCGCATTCCCCTGAAGGGGACGACGATCCCCCATCCGGTGATCGGGCATTTCGGAGCGGGGAAGGTGCTCCTGCGCCCGGCGGCCGAAGGGACGGGCGTGATCGCTGGTGGTCCCGTGCGAGCCATCATGCAGGCAGCGGGCGTGCGCGACGTGCTCACGAAATCCATTGGCTCGAACAATCCGCATAATGTCGTGCGAGCGACCTTCGCCGGACTCAAATTGCTGCGCAGCGCTGAAGAGGTCGCCCGCTTGCGCGGAAAAGCGGTCGCCGAATTGTGAGCGCGCTTCCGGAGGCAGGCCTATGGGTGAGGAGAAGAAGCCGACCAAGATGATTCGGATTCAGTATTACCGAAGCGTCATCGGGCATCCGAAGAAGCACAAGATCATTGTGCGGAGCCTCGGCCTGACCAAGCTCAATCAAATCGTCGAGCGCCCGGATCATCCGGCCATTCGCGGCATGGTGGCGAAGGTTCCGCATCTTGTGCGCATCTTGGAGGACGAACCGAAGGCGTAAGGTCTTCGAGGGGAGAAGCGCTATGGCTCTGGGATTGCACAATCTGAAGGCGCCGGCTGGAGCGGTGCATCGGCCCAAGCGCGTTGGGCGCGGTCCCGGCTCTGGTCACGGCAAGACCGCCACGCGCGGGCACAAAGGGCAGAAGTCGCGTTCGGGCTTCTCCATGCGACCGGGATTTGAGGGCGGTCAGATGCCCTTCATCCGCCGACTCCCCAAGCGGGGATTCACCAATGAGTTCAAGAAGGAATGGGCCGAGGTGAACTTGGACGTCCTAGAGGCGAGGTTCGAGGCAGGGGCGGAAGTCACGCCAAAGGTCCTACACGAACGCGGCATCGTCAAGAAGATTGGCGACGGTGTGGTCATCCTCGGGCGCGGCGAGTTGACGAAGCCTTTGCGCGTCGTGGCCCATCGGTTCAGTGCTTCGGCGCGAGAGAAGATCCTCGCTGCCGGAGGAAGCGTGGAGGTGATCCCCCGATAGCCGGAGGGCGCTTCGGCGTCGGGCTGTGAGCCGCGGGAGGGAATATGCTGCTGGAGAATTTCGTCAAAACCTTCCGCAACATCTTCATCGTCCCCGATCTGCGCAAGCGCCTGCTTTACACCCTCGCCATGCTCGTCGTCTACCGGACGGGTTCTGTGATCCTCACGCCTGGGATCGACCGCGTCGTCCTCGACCGAGTGTGGCGCGATGTGGCGAGCAATCTGCTCGGCGTCTTGGATCTCTTCACCGGCGGGAATCTGCGCGTCGTCTCGATCTTCGCGCTCGGGGTGACGCCCTATATCACGGCCTCGATCATCATGCAGCTCATGACAGTCGTCTCCGAACGGGTGAAGCAGATCCAACAGGAGGGGGAACTCGGGCGTCGCAAGATCAATCAATACACGCGCTATCTGACCGTCCTGTTGTGCTTGATCCAATCCACCGGGATCGCCTACTGGCTCACGCAGCAACCGGATCTGGTGACGGGCATGAGTGCGCGGGTGTTCATCCCGTTGGCCGCGCTGACGTGGACGACGGGGACGATCTTCATCATGTGGATTGGCGAGCAGATCACCGAGCGCGGGGTGGGGAATGGGATCTCGCTCATCATCTTCGCGGGGATCGTCATCGGATTGCCGGAAGCGCTGAGGCAGATCTGGGAGCGCATCGAGCGAGCGGATCCGTTGACGACGCTGGGGATCTTGCTCATGCTCGTCGCAGGGGTGCTGATCGTCGCCGCCGTCGTCTTCGTGGAACGCGGGCAACGGAAAATCCCCATCAGTTACGCGCGTCGGGTCGTCGGTCAGCGCGTGCTCGGCGGACAGATGACGCATCTGCCCCTGCGGGTGAATATGGGGGGAGTGATCCCGGTCATCTTCGCCGTCTCAGTCCTCTCCTTCCCTCAGACGATCGCTCAGTTCACGGATTGGGCATGGTTGCAACGCCATGTGCAGAATTTCAATCGCGCGGGACATCCGTTCTATGATCTCGTCTTCGTGATCGCCATCATCTTCTTCAGCTTCTTCTACGTCTCGATCATCTTCAACACGGATGAAGTCGCTGAGAACTTGCGCAAGCATGGGGGATTCATCCCGGGCATCCGGCCGGGCAAGCGCACATCGGAGTACCTGAATGAGATCCTAACTCGGTTGACGGCGGTGGGATCGCTCTATCTGGCGATCATCTGCTTGATCCCGCAGTTCATCCTGACGGGGTTCAAGGTACAGGAGATTCCGTGGATCGGCCCCTGGCTCTCGAATGTCCTCGCGAATACGCCGGGGCTCAGTTGGATTCAAGACGGCTTGGGCTTTCAGTTCTATTTTGGAGGCACGTCGCTGCTAATCGTCGTCGGCGTGGCCATGGATACGATCGCGCAGATTGAGTCGCAGCTCATCATGCGCCATTACGATGGCTTCCTTGGCCCGAAGGGACGGCGTCTGCGCGGCCGGCGCATCGGATAAGGACCGACAGGTGGGCGTGATCATCGTCCTCATGGGGATGCCGGGAGCGGGCAAGGGCACGCAAGCGCGACTTTTGGCGGAGCGATTCGGATGGCCGAAGATCTCCACTGGCGACATCTTGCGGGAGATCGCCGAGACGGAGACGGAGTTGGGCCGGATCGTGCGCGAGACGCAGAAGGCCGGCCAGTTGGTGAGCGACGAGATCCTGGCCGAGATCCTGCGCGAGCGCACGGCGCAGGCGGATTGCCAGAGGGGATATGTGCTCGACGGATATCCTCGGACGGCGGCGCAAGCAGCGTTCCTTGAAGAGTTGGCGAACGCGCAGGGCAAGCGCGTGCTCGTCATCAATATCGCCGTCTCGCGGGAGTCCCTGACGCGGCGTTTGGCTGGGCGGCGCTCCTGCCCGCAATGCGGCGAGATTTACAACCTCTGGCTCAAGCCGCCGCGGGAGGACGAGCAGTGCGATCGGTGCCGGGTGCCGCTTGTGCAGCGGGCCGATGACGTTCCGGAGGCGATCGAGAAACGCTACGATGTCTATCGGGAGAAGACGGCGCCGTTGCTGGAATACTACCGGCAGCGCGGAGCCTTCTTCGAGGTGGATGGTGAGCGCTCGATCGAAGAGATCTTCGAGCAGATCGAGGCGATCGTGAGAAGAGAGATCAATGCTGACGATCCCTGCTGAAGCCTATGGTGGTGTGCCGGACCAAAGAAGAGATCGAGAAGATTCGACGAGCCGGGCGCATCGTCGCTGAGGTCTTGCGCGATTTGCGCGAGATGGCGCAACCGGGCGTGACCACGCGCGAGTTGGATCGCTATGCCGAAGCAAAGATTCGCGCGCGAGGGGGCATCCCGACGTTCAAAGGGTATCGAGGATTCCCCGCTTCGATTTGCACCTCGATCAACGAGGAGGTCGTGCACGGCATCCCTTCGGATCGAAAATTGCAAGAGGGCGACATCGTGGGGATTGACTGCGGGGTGACGCTCGATGGCTATGTCGCGGACGCGGCGATCACGGTCCCCGTCGGGGAGGTCTCCGAGGAGCTTCAGCGCTTGGTGCGGGTGACCGAAGAAGCGCTCTTTCGGGCGATCGCGCAAGCGCGCGTGGGGAATCGGCTCTACGACATCTCCTATGCTGTGCAATCCTACGCCGAAGCGCATGGATATTCGGTCGTGCGTGATTTCTGCGGGCATGGCATCGGGCGCCAAATGCACGAGGACCCGCAGGTGCCCAATTTCGGCACGCCGGGACGCGGATTGCGCCTGCGCGCGGGATTGGTGCTGGCCATTGAACCGATGCTCAACATGGGGACGCACGAAGTGGAGATCGCCGATGATGGCTGGACCGTGCGGACGGTGGATCGGAAACCCTCGGCGCACTTCGAGCATACGATCGCCATCACCGAGCGTGGACCAGTCATCCTGACGGTACTCGACTCGACGCCTCTTGGCGAAAGCTCTTCTGATGTGTTATAGTTTGCGACTTGCGCCATGGAGGGGAGCGCCATGAAGGTCAGAGCCTCCGTCAAACGGATTTGCGATCGTTGTCGCATCATCCGCCGCAAGGGGGTGGTGCGCGTCATCTGTACGAATCCGAAGCATAAGCAACGGCAGGGGTGAGGGAGTATGGCACGAATCGCGGGCGTTGAGATCCCGCCCAACAAGCGCGTCCTGATTGGATTGACCTATATCTTCGGCATCGGACGTTCGCGCTCGGCGCGCATCTTGCAGGAGGCGGGGGTGAATCCGGATAAAAAAGTGCGCGATCTGACCGACGAGGAGATCGCGCGCATCCGTCAGATCATTGATCAGGAGGGGAACATCGAGGGCGATCTGCGGAAGAAGATTCAGATGGACATCCGCCGCCTCATCGAAATTGGCTGCTATCGGGGGTTGCGCCACCGCTTGGGGCTTCCCGTGCGGGGGCAACGAACGCACACGAACGCCCGTACGCGGAAGGGGCCGCGGCGGGCCACCGTGCCGAAGAAGAAGGCACCCGGGAAGAAGTGACGAGGTGAAGGCCTATGGCGAAGGCGGGCAAGCGAAGAGGGGCGAAGAAAAAAGAGAAGCGGATCGTGCCGCACGGCATCGTGCACATCAAGTCCACGTTCAATAACACGATCGTGACGGTGACTGATCTGGAGGGGAACACGCTCGTGTGGGCGAGTGGAGGAACGCTGGGCTTCAAGGGTTCGCGCAAGGGGACGCCCTTTGCGGCGCAGCAGGCGGCCCTCCGCGCGGCGACGATGGCGCGCGAGCAGTGCGGGATGCGAAGTTGCGAGGTCTGGGTGAAGGGACCGGGATCAGGGCGCGAATCGGCCATTCGCGCCGTACATTCAGCCGGGTTGGAGATCAAAGTCATTCGAGATGTCACGCCGATCCCCCACAACGGATGCCGTCCGCCGAAACGGCGGCGCGTTTGAGATGTGGGGATATTCCGAGGCGAGAGATTCATGCGCGCGGGTGATCCCGTGCGTTCTGCTCTGAGGGACATATGGCGAGATACACGGGACCAGTATGCCGATTGTGTCGGCGGGAGGGCATGAAGCTCTTCCTGAAGGGAGATCGATGCTTCAAGCCCTCGTGCGCCATTGAGAAGCGGGGGACGTTCCCGCCGGGCCAGCATGGCCGCGAGATGCGGCGGGCGAAGCTCACGGGCTACGCCGAGCAGTTGCGGGAGAAGCAAAAGGTCAGGCGAATGTATGGCATCCTGGAGCGGCAGTTCCGGCGCTACTTCGAGGAGGCGTCCCGGAAGAAGGGGGTCACGGGTGAGGCCTTGCTCGCCTTGTTGGAGCGGCGGTTGGATAATGTCGTCTATCGCTTGGGGTTCGCGCTCTCGCGGGCGCATGCCCGGCAGTTGGTGAATCACGGGCATATCCTGGTCAAGCGGGGGGAGGTTGAGCGCACGGTGGACATTCCATCGTTCCGCGTCCAGCCGGGCGATGAGATCAGCGTGGCTCCGGAGATGCGGAAGAATGTCCACGTTCAAGAGGCACTTCAAACAGCGGCCGGGCGAACGGGACGTCCCGCCTGGCTCGAGCTGATCGACGCGGAGAATTGCCGCGGACGCGTCGTGGCATTGCCGACGCGGGCCGACATCTCACCCGATATTCGCGAGAATCTCATTGTGGAGTTGTATTCGAAGTAGGGAGCGACGAGCATGCCATACTGGACGGGTTTCCAACGACCGAGACGCCTGGTCTGCGATCTGGAGACGCTCACGGACCGCTACGGGCGGTTCACGGCACAACCCTTCGAACGCGGATTCGGGACGACGATCGGAAATAGCTTGCGACGGGCCCTCTTGGCGGGGATCGAAGGGGCGGCCGTGACAGCCGTGCGGATCGAGGGCGTGTTGCACGAGTTCTCCCCGATCCCTGGAGTCGTCGAGGACGCTACGGACGTCATCTTGAATCTCAAGCGCATTCCTTTCCGCCTCCATACGATGAGTCCGGTGACCGTGCGGCTCCAGAAGGGGACCCCGGGTGAGGTTTACTCTCGCGATATCGAGACGCCGAGCGAAGTCGAAGTCCTGGATCCCGACATCTATATCGCCACCGTTGCCGAAGGCGGTTCGCTCAACGTCGAGATGCGCGTCAAATGGGGACGCGGTTATGTGCCTGCTGAGCGAAACTTCGATGATGATCTGCCGTCCGGTTACATTCCCGTGGACTCAGTTCACTCCCCCATCCGCAAGGTGAACATGACCGTGGAACCGGCGCGCATCGGGCAGGTGACCGAATACGATAAGCTCACCTTGGAGATTTGGACCAATGGGGCGATCAAACCGGTGGACGCGTTGGGGCTGGCCGCCAAGCTGATCAAAGACCATCTCTCGATCTTCATCAACTTCGAGGAGGAAGAGGAGGAGACCCTGCCGGAGCTCGTCCCGACTGCTGTTGAACCTCCTCGCATTATTCCGGAAGAGGTGTTGAATCGGCCCATCGAGGAGTTGGAGTTGTCGGTGCGCGCGTTCAATTGCCTGAAGAATGCCGGGATACATACCGTCCGCGACCTCATCCAGCGCACGGAATCGGAGATGATGCAGGTGAAGAATTTCGGCAAGAAGTCGCTCAATGAGGTGAAGAGCGTCCTGGCGAATCTCAAGCTCTCGCTGGGGATGAAGATTGATGAGAAGGGGCAAGTGCTGCCCTAGGGAGGAAGAGGTATGCGTCATCGCGTGGACCATCGGAAATTGCGGCGCCCGACGGAACATCGTTTGGCGATGCTGCGCAATCTCTGCACGTCGTTCATCATCGAGGAGCGGTTGGTGACGACGTTGGCTAAAGCGAAGGAATTGCGTCGCTTCGCCGAGCGCGCGATCACGCTGGCCCGCCGCAGCCTGCGAGCGGAGACGCCGGCCCAGGCGCTGCACTACCGTCGTCTCGCCGCTCGATATTTCATCGGCGGACATGCCCAGGTGCGGTTTCGGGAGCATAAGAAGGAGCCCATTCGCACGATCGAGCGAACGGCCGGGGTGAGAGCCCTCAAGAAGCTCTTCGACGAGATCGGTCCACGCTACAGTGATCGTCCGGGTGGATACACGCGCATCTTGAAGCTCGGATTGCGCAAGGGGGATGGGGCACAGCTCGCTCTGATCGAGCTGGTCAAGGAAGGGAAGAAAGCCTCCTGAACGCGGCAGTCGCTCGTGCCAGATGTCGAGGGGAGACTTCTCATGAATTTCCTCGCGCGACAGGAACGGGTCCGGCGCGAGCTCGTCGAGCGGCAGCTTGAGGCACTGGTCGTTACTCACGTGCCGAATATTCGGTATCTCACGGGGTTCACCGGGAGTGCGGGGATCGCTGTCGTGACATTGGAGGCGACCTATTTCATCACCGATTCCCGATATACGCTTCAAGCCCAGACGGAGGTGGCGGCTCGCCTCTTCCAGGCCGATGATTCCTACGAGCGTGCGGTCGTTGACCACCTGAAGCGAGAGCGGCTGCGGCGAGTCGGCGTGGAGGCGGAACGATTGAGCCTTGCTCGATACGAATTTTTCACTCGCGAGCTCGATGGAGAGATCGAGTGGGTCCCGACGCGAGGGATCATCGAAGAAGTCCGCATGGTGAAGGATGCCGAGGAGCAGCAGGCCATTCGTCGCGCCGTCGAGGTGGCCGCTCAGGTCTTCGCCGAACTCGTTGAGGAAATTCGACCTGGTATGCGCGAGCGGGATGTGGCGGCCGAATTGGAATATCGGCTGCGACGGGCTGGAGCTGAGCGGATCGCCTTTGAGACCATCGTCGCCTCGGGCGAGCGTTCGGCCTGGCCGCATGGTGTCGCCTCGGAGAAGCGAATTGGATATAATGAGTTCGTCGTGATTGACTTCGGCGTGGTCGTGGAGGGATACTGTAGCGACATGACGCGCACGTTCTACGTGGGCACACCGGATGCGCGAGCGCGAGAAGTTTATGCCACCGTCTTGGAGGCGCAACTTCGCTGTGAGGCGGAGATGCGCGCGGGCATGCGCGCTTGTGAGATTGATGCCCTCACGCGCGACCTCATCACGGCGCGCGGTTATGGAGCGTTCTATGGCCACGCGACCGGTCACGGCATCGGGCTTGAAGTCCATGAAGCTCCACGCCTCTCGCGCCACAATGAGGCCCGGGTGCCCGCTGGAGCTGTCGTCACTGTGGAGCCCGGGATTTACCTCCCCCAGTGGGGAGGGGTGCGCATCGAGGACGTGGTCATCGTGAACGAGCATGGCAGTGAAGTCTTGACGCCGACGCCGAAAGATTTGCTCGTCGTGTGACGATGAACATCAAAGAACTGAAAGAGATCATTCGACTCGTCGCCGAGAAGGAGTTCGCCGAATTCGAATTGGAGCAGCCGGATTTCAAGCTGCGGATTCGGCGCAATGCGCCGCCAGTCATTCACACGGTCGAGTCCTCGGCGGCGCGCGTCGTCCATTCTCCTCCGGTCAATGAGCCGATCCCGGTTCCTTCTACGCCCGTGGTCTCGACCGTCGAAGCCGCTCCCGCGGTTGAGGACGAGAAGGCCTATCATATCATCCGGTCGCCCATCGTCGGCACGTTCTATCGCGCCCCGAATCCTACGGCGAGTCCGTTCGTCGAGATCGGGGATCACGTGGAGCCCGGCACAGTCTTGTGCATCATCGAGGCCATGAAGTTGATGAACGAGATCACGTCTGACGTCGCCGGAGAAGTGGTCAAGATCTACGTGGAGAATGGGCATCCGGTCGAGTACGGGCAACCGTTATTCGCCATCAAACCGAATACGCGAGCCTGACTGTTTCGCCGGTGGGCGTATGTTTCGCAAGGTCCTCATTGCCAATCGTGGCGAGATCGCTTGTCGGATCATCTGGGCGTGCCAGGAATTGGGGATCAAGACGGTCGCCGTCTTCTCCGAAGCCGATCGCGAGGCCCTGCATGTGCAATTAGCCGATCAAGCCGTTTGCATCGGGCCGGCGCCATCGAGCCAGAGTTATCTCAATATCCCGGCGATCATCAGCGCGGCGGAGATCACCGATGCCGACGCCATCCATCCCGGCTATGGGTTCCTCTCCGAGAACCCTTACTTCGCTGAAGTCTGCGAGGCCTGTCGGATTAAGTTCATCGGACCGCCGTCCTCGGTCATTCGATTGATGGGGGACAAGGTGCGCGCGCGAGAGGCGATGAAGGCGTTGGGCGTGCCTGTATTGCCGGGGAGCGAGGGCGTCGTGCGAACGGTGGAGGAAGCCTTGGCCATCATTGATCGGATCGGACTTCCGGTGATCCTGAAAGCGGCGGCCGGAGGTGGTGGTCGTGGCATGCGCATCGTGCGCTCGCGCGAGGAATTACCGACAGCGTTCCAGACGGCGCAGAGCGAGGCCGAAGCCGCATTCAAAAACGGTGATCTCTATATCGAGCGGTATCTCGAACGCCCGCGCCATATCGAGATCCAAATCTTGGCCGACGAACACGGTCAGGTCGTACATCTGGGCGAGCGCGAATGCTCGATTCAGCGGCGCTATCAGAAGCTGATCGAGGAAGCCCCTTCGGTTGCGCTCACCCCAGAATTGCGCGCGGAGATGGGAGCTGTCGCCGCTCGCGCGGCTCGTGAGATCGGCTACACGAGCGCTGGGACGATGGAGTTTCTCTTCGACGGCGAACAGTACTACTTCATGGAGATGAACACGCGCATTCAGGTCGAGCATCCGGTCACCGAGATGATCACCAACGTGGATTTGGTGCGGGAGCAGATTCTGGTCGCCGCCGGCGAGCCGCTCAGCTTCCGTCAAGAGGAGATCATCTTCTCCGGGCATGCCATCGAATGTCGGGTGAACGCTGAGGATCCGGAGACCTTCAGGCCTTCTCCTGGCACTGTCACGGCGATCACGGTTCCGGGAGGGCCGGGCGTGCGCGTGGATACGGCGATCTATCCTGGTTACACGGTCCCGCCCTATTACGATTCGCTGATCGCCAAGCTCATCGTGCGGGATCGAAATCGCGAGCGAGCTTTGGCTAAGATGCGACGCGCGCTCGAGGGGTTCATTATCGAAGGGATCAAGACGAATATCCCCATGCATCAGAAGATCTTCCAGGATCCGGAGTTCACCGCCGGTCGCCTCTCGACCCATTTCATGGAGGAATGGATGCGCCGGATGAAAGCCCTGGAGGAGGAGCCAATTGGCCTCGGGTAAACGCTCGGCAGACCTCCTCCATACTGCGATCCAGGAGGGGATGAGCGATGGGGGCTTTCGAGCCATTGCTCCTCTCTTCCGAGGAGGCGCTTCGATTGCAGCGGCAGGCCGAATTGGCCATTGGCGAATACCTAGCGCGGGGGCGAAAGGTCTTTCGTGAGATGCCCCTGGCGCGATTGCTCAAAGCGCTCAACCGATTTGGAATCGTCGCGGAAGAAGCCCCGCAGGCCTTGCGCCTCGTGGGTGCGCGCGTCACCGAAGTCCCGAGTTTCGTCGCCAAGTACAATTATCGGGTCACCTTCCCGGAGGATGTGCTCGCCCGATGTCGCCGCGCCTACGAGGAGTATCGCCGCTCGGCGATGTGACCGCGCACAAGAGGCGCCGCCTCGTGACGACCTGCCGCGAGATTTGTCAGGAGGGTCGCTATGTCTGCCTTTCACGAAGAATTGCTTCGCCATGCTGAACCCGTATGGAAGGTCGTGCGCGAACATCAATTCCTCGCGGAGACAGCGGCTGGGACGATCCCCCGCGAGGCCTTCGTGCGATGGATGCAGCAGGATTATCTTTTCGTTCGGGAAGCCATCCCGTTTCTGGCCATCCTCCTCGCGAGGGCGCCAGCGGCGTTGCGCCGCCCTCTTGGAGAGTCGCTCGTAGCGCTCACCCGCGAGTTGGAGGTCTTCGAACGATCGGCGCGCGAACATCAGGTCGCGCTCGAGGGGATCGGCATGCTCCCGACGTGTCACGCCTATGTGCAATTCCTGCTGGCGACCGCTTATGGGCGCTCATTCCCCGAGGCCTTTACTGTGCTCTACGCCGCCGAGAAGGCCTATCTCGACGCGTGGACTTGGGTGAAGGAAAATCAGCAGGGGACGAGTCCTTGGCAGGCCTTCATCGAACAATGGACGAGTCCAGCCTTTCGCGAGTACGTCCAATGGCTCGGTCAGACGCTCGACGGTCTTGCTGAAGGAACTTCGGAAGCGACGCGCGCGGCGATGCGCGAGCTTTTCCTCCTTACAGCCCAATACGAGGTGCGCTTTTGGGGCATGGCGTGGGAGGGGGAACAGTGGCCAGTAGCGCTGCCGTGAGTATGGTTATTCGATCTCGCCCCGCGCCTCTTGGAGAAGACGCAGGAAGCTCTCATACCGGCGCGGATGGATCCGCCCATCCTCCAGAGCGGCGCGCACGGAGCATCCGGGTTCGACCACGTGCGAACAATCGGCGAATCGGCAGCCGTTGCCATAGCGCGCGATCTCGACGAAGAACTTTCGGACGTCCTCTTCGCTCAGATCCCACAAGCTGAATTGCCGGATGCCGGGAGTGTCAATGACATAGCCGCCATCGGGAAGGCGAACGAGTTCCGCCGCCGTCGTCGTATGCCGACCGCGTCCCGTGCGGGGATTCACTTCGCCGATTTTCACGTGGATGCCCGGCACAAGAACTCGCAGTAGCGAAGACTTGCCGACGCCGGAATGTCCGGCGAAGACTGACGTCTTATCGCGCAGCCGATCGCGCAACTCTTCAATCCCCTGTCCCGTCTTGGCGCTCGTCAAGACGACGGGATAGCCGAGGTCGCGGTACATGTCCAGGATATCGCGGAGGCTTTCGACGCCTTCCAAGTCCACCTTGTTCACGCAGATGATCGGATGCAGCGCTCCTTTGGCCGCGGCCACCAGGTAGCGATCAATGAGTCCGGGGCGAAATGGCGGATCGGCGACCGAGGAGACGATGACGAGATGATCCACATTGGCGGCGACGACTTGCTCCAACTCTTTCGTTCCCGTGGAGACGCGTCGCGAGAGCTTCGTGCGACGCGGATGCAGCTCGGTGATCACCCCCTCCTTCTTCGCTTCATCGGTGACCTCGAGAGTGACGTCATCGCCAACGACGATCGGATTGATCCCTCCGGCTTTTCTCACCACGCTCTCGCGAGCATAGCAATGGTAAAGCCCTTCGGGCGTCTCCACCCAATAATGGCCTCGAATCGCCTTCAGGACCTTGCCGTGATGAATGCTTCCATTCATACCGAATCGCGTCTTTAAGCGTAGCCTTCGGCTTCGACGGAGGCAAGGCAGAAGCGTCGCAAAAGCGCGCAGTTGACACTTGGCGGAGGCATCTGCCATCATCTGTGTTGTTTCGACTGAGGAGGTTCGCGGGAGGGATGCGGGTGATGCAGAAGCCAACGTGGAGGCGCCACCACATCCAAGTGGTGGGAATAGGACTCATGCTCTTCAGCATGTTCTCAAACGGCGCGATACTCGTGCTTGGGGCGCCTCAGGAAAGAGCGAAATCGGGGACTCAAGAACAGAGGTCGGCAGCCCCGGAAGAGGGACGCGAAGCTGAATTTCGTCGGGGAGCGAGAGTTTATCGCCTTCGGGCGGCTCGCCTTCAGGAGGAGGAGAAGATCGTCCTCGATGGCCTCTTGAACGAGCCCGTGTGGCGTCGGGCTGACGTCGCCGAGAACTTCATTCAAACCGAACCGCGCGAGGGGGAACCAGCGACCGAGCCGACGGAAGCGCGCGTCGCTTATGATCGGGAAATGCTCTATATCGGTATCGTCGCCTACGATAGCGAGATCCATCGCCTCATCATCAACGAGCTGCGGAAGGATTTCAATCTCTCCAATGGCGACGTCGTCCAGGTCGTCCTCGACACTTTCTTCGATCGGCGCAATGGATATGAATTCGCCACGAATCCCGGAGGAGCGAAATGGGATGCGCAGATGTCCAATGAAGGGCGGGAGGTGAATTCGGATTGGGACGGTATTTGGCATGTCCGAACGCAGATCAACGAACGAGCGTGGACGGTGGAGATGGCGATTCCCTTTCGCACGCTCAAGTTCCGCGCGGGTGACACTCAGGTGTGGGGGATCAATTTCATGCGCCGCATCCGACGCAAGAACGAGGAGAGCTATTGGGCGCCCATTCCACGGATGTTCAATAGCATCCACTATGTCTCGCGCGCCGGCGTGCTCGAAGGGCTCGAAGACATTCGCCCGGGGACGAACATTCGGATCAAGCCCTACGTGATCGGGAGCATGGCGGATTTCGCCACGCGAGGACCGACGACCCATCGCGTCTTCCGAGGCGATGGAGGCGTGGACGCGAAGTGGGGAGTGACGTCGGGATTGACCTTGGATGTGACCTACAATACCGACTTCTCGCAAGTCGAGGCCGATGAGCAGCAGATCAACCTCACGCGGTTCAGCCTCTTCTTCCCCGAGAAACGGGACTTCTTCCTGGAAGGGTCGGGCATCTTTCGCTTCGGTCCGGGAGAGCAGCGGGGTGGAATGATGGGCGAAGGGGGGATGGGCGGTGGCGGACTGGGTGGCCGATTGGGGGCCGTGCGCAACGACCTCATCCTCTTCTTCAGCCGACGTATTGGCCTCTCCGAAAGTGGGGAACCGATCCCGCTGCGCGCGGGGGTGCGATTGACTGGACGGGCGGGACCGTATGAGCTGGGGTTTTTGAATATTCAACAGGAAGCGCTCGGTCTCACGCCAGCGACGAATTTCCTCGTCACGCGCGTGCGCCGCAATGTGCTGGCGAATTCCGACCTCGGCTTCATGTTCATGAACGTGGCTCGCGCTCACGCGTTCAATCGCATCTATGGGGCGGATGCGAACTTCCGCTTCTTCCAAAATCTGAATCTGCACGGGTACCTGGCCAAGGCGACCGCACCGGGCCTTCGAGGCGATACGATGGCGTGGCGCGTCGGCATGAGCTGGCGAAATAACTTCTGGAACACGCGCCACTCCTTCACGAGCATCGGAGAGAATTTCAGGAACGAGCTGGGATTCATCCCGCGTCTCGGCATTCGCAAGGCATCAGACTTTCTCGGCTTGCATTGGAGGCCGCGCGCCATCAGTCGCACAGTTCGAGAGATCTTCCCGCACTGGCAGATCGACTACATCATGGATCCGTCGGGGCGATTGGATACGCGGTTGGTGGACTATCATCTTCCCATCAACTTCCAGAATGGCGCGTTCCTCGAAGTGGGTGTGAATTCGACCTACGAGCGATTGATTCAGCCGTTTCGGATTCACCCGACGGTGATCGTCCCCGTTGGCCGCTACAGCTTCAACGAGTACTTTCTTCTCTTCAATAGCGATCGCAGCCGCCCTCTTTCAGTGAGTTTTCGACTGGGGACCGGGCCGTTCTACAATGGGTATCGCCAGAGTTATTCGAGCGGGGCGAACGTGCGTGTGAGCTATCGGTTCAACACGAGCTTCACGTATACGCGCAACAACATCCGGCTCTCGACCGGTCAGTTTCAAACCGATCTCCTCACGCTGCGTGCCGCCTATTCCTTCAGCACATCGGTCTTCCTCAACGCCCTCGTTCAATACAACAGCGTCGCGCGGACATGGTCCTCCAACATCCGCTTCAATATCATCCATCGTCCGCTCAGTGATCTCTTCATCGTGTACAACGAGCGTCGGGAGTCTGGCACAGGTCGTCTTCTTGATCGCGCCCTGTTGGTGAAGTTCACCTACGCCTTCAATTTCTGAACAGCTTTGGGGGCCTGTGTATCTCGCAAGGAGGAGGACCTAGCGTCGCTCGTCGTGATTTTGTTCTTCGGAGATGGGAGCGGGCGCGGTCAAAAGCTGGCGCAGGCGCAGTCGGGCCTTGTGAAGCTGAGATTTCGTCGTCCCCACGCTGATGCCGAGCATGCGGGCGATCTCCTCGTGCTCGTAGCCCTCGATGTCGTGCAGAATGAAGACCGTGCGGTAGCCCGGTGGGAGTGCGCGAATAGCGCGTTCCAGGGCGATTCGATCGAGCAATCGGCTGGGGCGCTCGCGGGCCGTCTGATCGGTGAGGATTTTGATCTGTTCGTCCTCTTCGGCCTGTTCATGTCGCACGACGCTCTTACGCAGGTGCATGAGCGCAGCATTGACGGTCAACCGATACAGCCAGGTCGTGAAGGCCGAATCGCCTCGAAATGTCTTCAACTTCCGGTGAACCTGTAGGAAGACCTCTTGCGTCACATCCTCGGCGTCCGCCGGATTCCCTAACAGACGGAGGCAGAGGGAATAGACGCGGCGGCTGTAGTGGTGATAGAGCTGCTCAAAAGCACGCTCATCCCCGGCCGCCGAGGCCTGAATCAATTGCCATTCCGAGAGCGGTTGCGCCAGTTCCATGCTCATCGCGTCTCCCTCACGTCGCTTGTTACGCCCAAAGCCCTCGCATCGGTTTCACACGACACTTCTACAGACGGAGAATTCGTCGGGAAAGTTCCAGATTTTTCTCCGCTCGCCCCAAGACCTAGGTTCACTTCAATCGCGAGGCTTCGGGAAGGACATATCGGTAAGGGACTTCCACCCCTTCGGAGAAGATGCGCACGCGGCGATTCCCCGTGAATTCGGCGGCCGGAACAGTCAGCTCATACGTCCCAGTATCGCCCGGCCGGAGCCGGGAGGGACGAACCGGCACGATCCGCGTCTCGATCAGTTGACTCTCGCGCCTGATCAACGAGAGTTCGGCGTAGAGGTCCTCGAAGGTCTTTGAGGTCGAGATGTTTCGTACGGTGCCTCGGAACGTGAGGCGTCCGCCTTTTTCCTCGACCTGGTTGGAGTAAGAGACTTCGAGATCTTTCGGCACGGGCGCAGGTTCCGGCGGAGGAGGTGGAGGGAGGAATCCAAGTCGGATGCCCACCCAGGTGGCATAGGGTTTGAGAGCCGAGCGTGTGGGGGGGAGGAGCACAAGGAGGATGAGCACGGCCAGGGCGCTCACGCCAACGAACATGAAGCGACGACGAGCCCGTCGTCGGCGTTCGATGAGCGCCCGAAGCTCGCGCTCCAGGCGCGCGCGTTCCAACTCCGGAGGAAGAGCGTGGCTGACCCATAGGCTCCCTCGATGCGCTCCGGCCCGGCGGGCGAGCGGTTTTCCTGCGGTTGGCACCTCCGATGCGGCGTTGCTTCCAGCCTCCTCGGCCTGAGGCTTTGGCGAGGAGGGTTCAAGCGACCGCGTCGAAACATCAGGTCTATTCGAGCTTATCGGTTGCCTTAAGGGGGGAGCGGGCGAAGGCGTGGGTCCCGAAATCTCTGGTATGCGCCGCGACCCCATGCTCCTCCGCTGACGAATGGAGATCCAGAAAAGCGCGAGGGCCAGGCCAATGGCCAGGCCGAGAAGGATCGCCATGAGACCATCGCCCGCGTTCATTTCGCCTCCAGACGTTCGCGCAAGGCGCGCAAGAGATTATTCTCAATCACTCCGCGAGAACGGCATCGAATCCACGTGCTGCTCACGACATCTTGAGCGAGTCCTTCGACCTCCGCGATGATCGTGACCGTCGTCACGTTCGACTCGATGAGATTGACGCGAATCTCCACGCGATACCGCGCGTGCGTCCAGTTGTGGAGTTCGCTCTCCGGCAGCTCGGCTACGCGCAGCAGCTCGCTCTTCGTGTGGATGCCTCTGCTGAAGACGTACCACTCCGTTCGGAAAAGGCCCGTGCGGGGTTGACTCTCTCGCTCATCGAGCGTGAGCTCCAGCTCTTTCAGCAATTCCACGACGGCGTTGGAGACGATCTCCGGCGGAAGAGCGAATCGGTAAGGATTTGGCAAAATCTCCTCGTGTGTCTTCCCCCCAAAGGTGATGGCCGTGCCCTTTGGTCGCTCTGGAGTCGTGGGATTCGGAGGCGCGCGGCGAGGGTCTTGCCGCACGGAGGCGATGGTTTCAAAAGCGGCCGAAGAGACGTCCTCGGAGGCAAACGGTTCGAGCGAAGCGATAGACCCCGCTGAGACCCAGCACGGCAGCACAAGCCCCACCCAGAGGAGGACCGGCGCGTATCGCTTCACAGGCATTTCCCCTCAGAACAAGGTATGGTAGACCGCTCCTGCAGCATTCAGCAAGAGGCCGGACGGCGGAGTCCCCAGCTTTTGCTCCGATCGCTTCGTCTTCCACTTGCTCACGATCCCGGCGCCTTGAGATACCTGTCGAACCACTCGATCACCGTGCGGTACCACAGCTCACTGTTTTGCGGCTTCAAGATCCAATGCCCCTCGTCGGGGAAGACGACAAGCTTCGAGGGCACATTCTGGCGCTGCAGGGCAGTGAACATCTGCAGCCCTTCGCTGAGCGGCACGCGGAAATCGAGTTCGCCATGAATGACGAGCGTCGGCGTCTTGAAGTTCTGCGCGAAATTGTGCGGGGACCACCGTTCGTACAGCTCCTTATTCGTCCAAGGCGTGCCGCGAAATTCCCATTCGGGGAACCACAGTTCCTCGGTCGAGCCGTACATGCTGATCAAATTGAAAACGCCCGCGTGCGAGACGAGCGCGCGGAAGCGGTCCGTCTGCCCGGCGATCCAATTGACGAGATAGCCGCCGTAAGAGCCTCCGGCCGCGCCGATGCGATTCGGATCCACGAAGCCGAGGTTCACGACATAGTCCACGCCGCGCATCACGTCCTCGTAGACCTTGCCGCCCCAATCGCCGCTGATCTCGTCAATGAATTTCTGTCCGAAACCGATACTGCCGCGTGGGTTCGGCAGGAAGATGACGTAACCGGCCGCGGCGAAAAGCTGTGCGTTCCACCGATAGTGGAACAGGTCCGCCCATACGCTTTGCGGTCCACCATGAAGGAGCACGATCATCGGATATTTCCGCGAAGGGTCGAATCCCGGCGGCGTGATGATCCATCCCTGAACGCGTGCGCCCGCGGCGCCCGTGTACCAGATCGAGCGGACGTCCCCCCATTGAATCTGCGCGAGCCGTTCCGCATTCATCCTCGTCAGTGGAGTGAGTTGGCTCCCATCCACGTTCACGCGGTGCAGCTCAGCCGGTTGGGAGAAGCTGTGGCGGAGGAAGACGAGCGTCTTTCCGTCGGGCGTGATCTGCAACCCTTCGTTCGTCCCCGTGGGGACGAGCTTTTGGATCTCTCCGGTCGCGATGGTCACGGCGTAGATCGGGAAGGCAGCGCCTTCGGCGACAGTAAAGTAGAGGCGCTGGCTATCGGGCGCCCACACGAATTCTTCGACCCAATGATCGAGGGCGTCAGTGAGGCTTCGCGTACGCCCGGTCTGACGGTCGTAAAGCATCAACCGCCATCGGTCGGATTCGAATCCCGGGCGCTCTTGCGCCCGATAGGCGATGTAACGCCCATCGGGAGAATAGAGAGGGGAATTGTCGGCCGCTGGATTCGTCGTGAGGCGTCGTGGTTCACCTCCGCGCAGGGGGACGATCCACAGGTCGCTATTGGTGCTGATGGCTTCGTCGTGGCTGTCTTTCCGCACGAAGCATAGTTCGTTTCCATCGGGCGAGAAGGCATAATCATCGGGACCGCCCAAGGCGAAGGGAGGAACATCGTGATCGCCCGGCGTGAGATCGCGCGCTGGCCCACCCGTGGCCGGAATGACGAAGAGATGCCGACGCTTGCCGTCCTTCCATGTGTCCCAATGCCGATAGAGCAAGCGGGTATAGATGCGCGCCTTGACCTGACTGCGAGCGCGCTCCTCTTCGCGACGGCGATTACACGCTTCGTCGGGGCAATCGGGATAGACTTCGGCCGTGAACGCCAAATGTCGTCCATCCGGAGACCAGAGCACGCCTGAGGCGCCTGTGGGAAAACGCGTGAGCGGTTGAGGCTCGCCTCCAGTCACGTCCATCGTCCAAATCTGCGGCGTCCCGTCGCGGGTCGAGATGAATGCCAACCGCCGCCCGTCGGGGGCCCATCGCGGGCGCATATCCGTGGCCGGATGTGTCGTGAGCTGACGCAGCTCTCCTCCCGTCGTGGGGATCACCCAGATGTCCGTGTACCGCGCGTTTTTCGCTTTGTCCATCGTCGTCACTGTGAACGCTACCCACCTTCCATCGGGCGAGACCTGTGGATCGCTCAGACGCCAGATCGCCATCAAGTCGTCGAAGGTGAAGGGCCGTTTGCTCGCCGCGGCTCGCAGCGGAAGCGCACAGAGGAGAGAAAGAGTGATGGCCAAGATCGCGCGTCGAGGGAAGCGCCTCGATGATGCGGCTCGCATCGAAGTCCTCCTCCCTGTTTGGAATTCGATCGAGAGAAGATTGTGCCCGAGGATGCACTGAGAGCGCAAATCGCGCGGGGGGCGTCTCGCGTGGGGCCTTTCAAGCGTCTACGCCAGCGAGAGCGAGTGCGATGAGGAGCGCACGCTTCAAGCCGAGTGCGCGCCCTTCGGGAGCATACCACTCCTGAAGCGTATGAATGTTACCCGCTTCTCCCCCGGTCCCGATCGCAATGGCAGGCACGCCGAGGGCGATCGGGAGATTGGCGTCAGTCGAGGCACATTCCAATCGCGGCGTGCGACCAAGCCACCGCGTGATTTCCCAGGCAATCTGCACGATCTCCGCATCGGGGGAGAGCATGCCGGCCGGCCGATCCCCAAGCACTTCGATGCGATACTGCAGATCTCCGCGCTCACCGGCACGCGCGCGAGCAGTTCGTCGCCACGACCTCTCGGCGTGAACGGCGTACTCCAATATCTCGTGAAGAGAACGCTCGATGCGCGCGATCTCCCCCGCAGACGTCGAGCGCACATCCACGTCCAGATATGCGGATCGCGGGATCGCGTTGATGGCTTCCCCTCCCGCGATGCGCGTGAGGCTCACACTGGTGTGCTCGGGCAAAGGGTAATTCATCAATCGCAGGGCCGTGCGCACGAGGGGATGAATGGGATTGGGCGCGCCGAAATCTCCCCAGCTGTGTCCACCCGGGCCGTGGACGTGGAGACGATAACGGCGCGAACCGAGCGCACAATGAACGATGCCATCGGCGCCGGCTCCTTCCAGGGCGATGAAGGCATGGACTTCGGGAAGACGCTCCGCCCCTTGAAAGATGTAGCGCACGCCACGCAGATTGCCTTCGCCCTCCTCGCCCACGGTGCCCAGAAAGAGCAGGGAGCCTGCCGTTCGAATCGCCGCGGCATTCAAGGCTTCGCCCAGAGCGAGCAAGGCCGCCAGTCCGCAGGCATTATCGCTAATGCCCGGCGCGTAGAGCCGTTCGTTCTCTCGACGGACGCGGACTTCCGTCTCGGGGGGAAAGATCGTATCCAGGTGAGCCGCGAGTACGACTAAAGGGGTGGGGGAGCGTCCGATCCGCCATCCGCGTACATTGCCCACGCCATCGACGTGAATGCGAGCGAGCCCAAGCTCCTGGAACCGATCGCGCAGGTAAGCGGCGCGCGCCGATTCGCCAAAAGGGGGAGCGGGGATCTCACACAGGCGAATCTGCTCGCGCGTGATGTCATCCACATGGGCATCCAACCATGCCAGCGCCCGTGCGACATGCGGGTGTTCTAGAAGAGGGAGGAAGCGCGCGGCGATCGCGGACGTGTTCGAAGGTCGCGATGGCGTCATCGAGGCCATGAGCGCATCCATCATCCGAAGGATCGTTCGCGCACGTCGGTGGATTCATCCAGAAGCGCCCACACTTCGTCCTCGGTGAGCACGCGCGAGGATCGCTTCGCTGCCGCGAAGATGCGTTCGACGCGCTCCTCGGTCGGCTCGATGCCGCGCTTCTCCAGCCAGAAGATGACGTTCGATTTCCCGCTCATCGGACCGACCTCAATCGTCTGTTCCAAACCGAACCAGTGCGCCGGAACGCTCGAGTACACGGTATTGGCCAGCTCGACGTCCTTCTTTCGATAGGCCTTGATGACAGCCGCGGCATGCACGCCCGTCCCCGTGCGGAAAGCATCGCGCCCAACGACCGGGTAGTTGAATGGGATCTCGATGCCGCAGGCACGCGCGACGGCGCGACAATAATCCCCTAGTTTCGAGAGGTCGCGACGGATGTACCCCATCAGTTGCAGGTTCACCAATAACAGGTCCATCGGCGTATTCCCGCACCGTTCCCCGATGCCGAGCGCACATCCGTGCACGCGATGCACGCCCGCCTCAATGGCGGCGATCGTGTTGATTACGCCGAGGCCGCGATCCATATGACCGTGGAAGTCGATCTTCACATCCTCGCCCGTATCGGCGATCACGTGCTTGATGAACTGCACGAGCGCGTGCACGCCGCGCGGCGTGGCGTGCCCGACCGTGTCGGCCAGACAGACGCGGCGCGCGCCACATTCGATGGCCGTCGTATAGAGCTTCCGAAGCGTCTCCGGATGGGCGCGGGTCGTATCCTCGGTGACATACATGACGGGCAGGCCGTGGCGGACGGCGAAGGTGACGGCGTCTTCGGTCGCGCGCAACATCATGTCGAGCGTCCAATCCTCCGCGTATTGGCGGATCGGGCTCGATCCGATGAAGGTGCAGCACTCGATGGGAATGCCCACTTTCTCCGAGATGTCAATGATCGGTTGAATATCGGCGCGCACAGTCCGCGCCGCGCAATTGGGACGAATCGGCAGGCGAGCCTCTACGATCTCCCGAGCCAAGCGCGTCACTGTCTCGACGACGTGCGGTCCGGCTCCGGGCAAGCCGAGATTGGCTGACTCGATGCCCAAGCTCGCCATTAGGTGAAGGATCTCGATCTTCTCTTCGATGGAGGGGTTGGTCACCGACGGCGATTGTAAGCCATCTCGCAGCGTCTCGTCATCGAACTCGATCTCTCGAACGGTCGGGACATCTCCCCCCACGCGATTCCAATCGTAGATGAGTGGGTGCTCATCCATGGCGCTCGCCTCCTTTCCTCGCCCCGCGAGGTAAGAGAATTCAACCAACGGCGGCCCGCCAATGTCAAGCGCGGGGAGCAGCCGCCTCCAAGGCGCTTATGGCGAGGCCGGATAGGAGCCGAGGATCTTCAAGAAGTCCGTCAGCTGCCGCACGTCCTCGATCGCTCCGGCGATGACCGGATCTTCTAGACTCCCTTCCAGGTCCACGTAGAACACGTATTCCCAGGGGCGACCAGCGATGGGGCGAGACTCCAACTTCACGAGGTTGACGTTCCGATCAGCGAAAACCTTGAGTGTGCGCAGGAGGGCACCCGGCACGTTCGGCGTGCTGTAGATGAGCGACGTCTTATTCGCCTTCTCAGTGATCGCATGCTCGGCGGAGATGACGAGGAAGCGCGTGTAGTTCCGCGGATCGGACTCGATGCTCTCCTTGAGCACGGCCATGCCGAAGCGTTTGGCGGCATCGAGGCTGGCGATGGCTGCGGCATCGCGCAGGCCATTCTCCTTGATGTGTTTGACCGCGCCGGCCGTATCGTAAACTTGGTGGATCTCCCATTCGGGATGCGCCGCGAGGAAGAGGTGGCACTGTGCCATCGCCTGGGGATGGACGTAGACGTGGCGGATCTCCTCGAGAGTAGCCCCTTCGTGAGCGATGAGGTTGTGAACGATCCGCAGCTTCAACTCACCGACGATGGCGACGTCGTATTCGAGCAGGAGGTCGTAATTCTCGTGGATGCTCCCGGTCAGGGAATTCTCGATCGGGATCACGCCATAGTGGGCGCGACGCGTCGCGACGGCTTCGAAGACGTCGCGGAACGTCAGGTGCGCGATGGCCTGGGCGTTCTCGCCGAAATATTGGAAGACGGCTTTCTCACTGAACGCGCCGGGCTCGCCTTGATAGGCGACCTTCAACGGCGAGACCTTCACCCATGCCGCTGGGACGACCGGCTTGTAGGAGAGATCGAGCTGTCGGCCAACGACGGGAGCGATCACCTCGAGATCGCGCATGAGCTTCTCGAGTTGCTCGAAATAGAGGCTCTGCGGCCCATCGGAGAGGGCCTTCTCCGGATCCGGGTGAACCTCGACGATGATCCCATCGGCACCGGCTGCGATCGCCGCCAGCGCCATCGCCGCGACGTGTTGCCGATTGCCGGTGCCATGGCTCGGATCCACGATGATCGGGAGGTGCGTCTTCGACTTGAGAACGGGAATCAGACTGAGATCGAGCGTGAAACGCGAGTGGTCGGAGAAGGTGCGAATCCCACGCTCGCAGAGGACGACGTTCTCGTTGCCGCGCACAAGAATATATTCGGCGGCGGCCAGAAATTCCTCGAGCGTGGCGGCCATCCCACGCTTGAGGAGAACGGGTTTTCGTTGCTCGCCGACGGCTTTGAGCAGCTCGAAATTCTGCATGTTGCGGGCGCCGATCTGCAACATGTCGGCATAGGCGGCGACCAACTCGACGTGTTCGGGCGAGAGGACTTCGGTCACCACAGGCAGTCCCGTGCGCTCGCGGGCTTCAGCCAGGATCTTCAATCCCTCTTCGCCCAAGCCTTGAAAGCTATAGGGCGACGTGCGCGGCTTGAACGCCCCCCCGCGCAGCATCGTGACGCCCAGGCGCTTGACCCGCTCGGCGATCTCCAACATCATCTCCCGATTCTCCACGGCGCAGGGGCCGGCCATGACGACGAACTTCTCGCCGCCGATGATTCGATCCCCCACGCGCACCAACGTTCGCTCCTTCTTCGCCTCCCAATTGACGAGTTTCAGCTGAATGGCCATAGGCTCACCTCCTCGAAAAGGGATCTCCCGCGATCTTGCGGGAAAGGACGTTCGCTTGGGATGGGTTGTCAGCGTCGGGGAAAATCAGTCGCGCTCGTCCGCCCGCGGCGGACGAAAGTAGAAGGGCGTCGAGAACGAGAGGGGACGAGGCGAGAAGTCCAATGCTGCGGGCATCCACCACGATACACGCGCCGTGTGGATCAGACCACGTCTCTCTTCGCTCATCCTCAGCGTCAGCATCCTCCACATCCTCGACGGCGAAAGATGCGAGCACACAGTATGTGGGAAGCGTGCTCACCTGTCAAGAGCGAACGACGGCGTTTTCATGTTTCAGACGAGGAAGCACGCGACGAAATGGCCAGGGACGACTTCTTTCAACTCGGGTTCGACCTCTCGGCATTCGGCCATAGCGAAGGGACATCGGGTGTGGAAGCGACAGCCCGAGGGAGGATGCAAAGGAGAGGGAAGCTCTCCGCGCAGCGGCATCCGTTGTCGGCGCACCTCCGGATCTGGCTCCGGCACCGCCTGCAGCAGAGCTTGCGTGTAAGGATGCAGAGGATGGCGATAGAGCATCTCCGTCGGCGCGATCTCGACGAGCTTCCCCAGATACATCACGCCGACGCGCGCAGCGATGTACCGGACGAGTGCCAATCCGTGCGAGATGAAGAGGTAAGTGAGGCCGTATCGCTGTTGCAGATCCTGCAGCAGGTTCACGATCTGCGCTTGGATCGAGACGTCGAGCGCCGATACGGGCTCATCGGCGACGATGAACTTCGGCCGGAGGGCGAGCGCGCGCGCGATCCCGATGCGTTGCCGTTGTCCGCCGGAGAACTCATGCGGATACCGGGTCAGCGCGTCCGCCGGAAGTCCGACTTCCGCCAGCAACTCGCGGACGCGAGCGCGCCGCTCCGCCGATGTCCCCACGCGGTGGATGCGCAGTGGCTCCTCAATAATTTCGCCGACGGTCATCCTGGGGTTGAGCGAGGCGTAGGGGTCTTGGAAGATGATCTGCATGTGACGACGCCGCTCGCGCAGCTCGCGCTTCGAGAGTCGGAGCAGGTCGGTGCCGTCAAATCGAATTTCTCCTGCCGTCGGCTCGATCAATCGAAGCAAACATCGGCCCGTCGTCGTCTTCCCACACCCGGATTCGCCGACGAGTCCTAGCGTCTCTCCCTCTCGGATCGAGAAGCTCACGCCGTCTACAGCGCGCACCCACGCGGGTTTCCCGAACAGATCGCCGAAGGCACCACGCCGCACGGGGAAATATTTCCTGAGGTCTTTGACGACGATGAGCGCTTCGGTCATCGGCTTCGTTCCCCTCCAGGCGCGACGTCTTGAGCGATGCGCACCGCTGCCGAGCGAATCGGCGATCCGCGAGCGACGCAACGCACGAAATGCGCGGGAGCGATCTCGATCATCTCGACGTCGCCCTCTCGGCAGATCGGCTGCGCTTCTGGGCACCGATCGGCGAACGGACATCCGGGCGGGAGATCCCAGAGATTGGGGACCGTCCCTTCGATCGTCTCCAACCGGTGGCGTCCCTCTCCCGATGCCATGAGGCGCGGCACACACCGCAGAAGGCCGCGCGTGTACGGATGCTGCGGATTGTAGAAGATCTCGCGCACTGGGGCGTATTCGACGATGCGACCCGCGTACATGACGGCCACATCATCTGCCGTCTGCGCGACAATGCCCAGATCGTGCGTGATCAGCAACATGGCCAGACGAAACTCCTCGCGCAAGCGGGCGAGGAGGTCGAGGATCTCAGCTTGGATCGTGACATCGAGGGCCGTCGTGGGCTCATCGGCGATCAAGAGCGCCGGGCGACAAACGAGCGCCATGGCGATCAACACGCGCTGCCGTAAGCCACCCGATAGCTCATGTGGATAGCTGCGCGCACGCCGTTCGGGATCGGGGATCGCGACGGCTCGCATCATCTCGATGGCGCGCTCGAAGGCCTCGCGGCGAGAGATGCGCTCATGGGCGAGCACAGCTTCCGCGATCTGAAACCCCGCGGTGAGGACGGGATTGAGTGCCGACATCGGATCCTGGAAGATCATCGCCATGCGAGCGCCGCGCAGGCGGCGCATCTCTTCCTCCTCCAGCTCGCAGAGATTCCGCCCCTCGAAGAGGATCTCTCCGCCGACGATGCGTCCCGGAGGGGGGACGAGCCGCATGAGCGACAACGCAGTGACCGATTTCCCACAACCGGATTCACCGACCAATCCCAGCGTGCGCCCGCGCGCGATCGAGAAGCTCACGCCATCCACGGCGCGCACGAGGCCGCGATCCGTGAAGAAATACGCGCGCAGATCTCTCACCTCGAGCACAAGGTCGCCGGACATGAGTCGAGACTCCGTTCGTCGCTCGCGCGCGGCTTTTCTGCGGACACCCAGGAGCGATAGAGCGCTTGCTGTTCGGGAGTGGGCCGAGCGACGGGAACGAGGCGATATTCGACGACCGGGGGAGAGGCGAGCACGACCTGGACGGTGCGCTCCTGGCCACGTCGTCGCACGGTGATCGCCACGCGTTCGCCCGGCTTCCTCTCGTTCAGGCGCTTCCAGAAATCGCGGGCCGTCACCTCTTGTCCATCGAGCGCGCGGATCTCATCGCGGGGGAAAAGCCCATACGCTTCGGCCGGAGAGCCCGCCACGACGCGCGAGATCACCAGACGATCCGAACGGGGCTCCGTCTCGATGCCCAAGTATCCGCGATGTGCTTCCGGAGCGACGGGCTCGAGCCGAAGTCCCACGTGGGCGAGAAAACGATCGTACTCGATCTCTGCCGTCGTGTGCACGTATCGGTCGAGTAATTCCTGGAGTGCTTCGCTCGATCCTCCGGCTACTTGCTCGCACGCTCGCCGGAAATCGTCTTCGCGATAGCCGATGTCGCGCCGCCGGAAGAACTCTTCGTACAGGAGTCGCATGACATCGTCCAAACTTCGCCGCCCCCGTGTCTGGGCGCGGATCTGCAGGTCGAGGAGCGCAGCCAGCACAGCCCCCTTCGTGTAATAGCTGATCGTCACGTTCGGTGAATTCTCGTCCGGACGATAGAACTTGATCCAGGCATCGAAGCTCGCCTCGGCGAGGGACTGCACGCGCCGTCCCGGCGTCCGTTGCAACGTCGAGATCGTGCGCGCGAGCGACTCTAGGAATTCCTCCTCCGTGAGGAGCCCCGCTCGCCGTAGGATCACGTCCGCATAGTATTCGGTGAAGCCTTCGACGACCCAGAGCATCCGCGTGTAATTCTCGCGCGTGTAGTCGAAGGGCCCTAGTTCCACGGGCCGAAGGCGCTTCCCGTTGTAGAGGTGAAAGAACTCGTGCGCGACCAAACCGAGCCAGTTCTTATACGCCGACTCTGGTTGAAATCCCCCGCGCGGATACTGCAGTACGGTCGAATTCGCATGCTCGATGCCACTTGAGCCGCTCTCCCCGAGCAGCACGAGGAACGTATAATGCGCATACGGGATGTCCCCGAAGAGCGCTATGGTCGTCTCCACGATCCGCTTCACATCGGCGACCAATCGCTGCGCGTCGTAATTCCCTTCGCCCAAGATCGCGAGCCGATGCGGAATCCCCCCCACGTCGAATTCGTACACTGTGTGCGTCCCGATCAGGATCGGACAATCCACGAGGACATCGTAATTCGGGGCGCGAAACAGATGTGGATCATCCGGCGCCGGATCCAATCCCGTCGAGATGCGGGGCCATCCGGGCGCGGGATGGAGACGGACGGTCACCGGCACGTGCGTGAATCCGTCCACGTACATGAAGAGGCTCGGGCCGTTGATGTAAGCGTGCGTGTCATCGAGATAGTTCCCCCGAAGGCCGGGATCGAAGGCGTAGACGCGGTAGCGGACGCGAATGGGATCGCTTCCTTCGGTGACGACGCGCCAGATGTTCTTCGCCACCTTAGTGGCTCGCCGCTCGCGCCCCGCGCTATCGGTCGCCGCGAACTGGACGACATGCCGGGCGTATTCGCGAATCAGATAGGAGCCGGGCATCCACACGGGCATGACGAAATCGAGCGTCTCGCGCTTTATCCCGGTGACGGTGATGGCGACCTCGAAATAATGCTTGTGCGGCTCGTTCATCCACACGTCGTAGTGGATGGAGATGGGAGCAAGCGGTCGTGCGGAAGCTCCGACCCCCACGAGCACGATGGCGAGGAGCAGCGGAAGACTCCAACGCCTCATTCGCTTTCCGGTCCTTCGAAGCATGCGCTACCCTCCCGAGAAGGTCTTAGGCCGATTCGAGCAGTTCCAGAAGCTCTCGCACGCGGCGCTCGATCTCGTCTCGAACCCGACGGAAGACCTCCAGCGATTGCCCCTTGGGATCCGGGATGTCCCACTGCACTCGCCGACGCGCGGGAATCCACGGGCACTCGTCACCGCACCCCATCGTGACGACGACATCCCACGTCAGGTCGGGAAGCGCCTCGAATCCTTTAGGCGTCGCTTCTACCAGCTCGATCCCGCGCTCGCGCATGACCAGACGCGCGTGCGGATTGACCTCGGTGGACGGACGCGATCCAGCACTCCAAGCCCTCACGCGCCCATGTCCGAGATGCCGGGCCCATGCCTCGGCCATCTGGCTGCGGCACGCGTTCTCCACGCAGACGAACAAGATGTTCTTCATGCCGACGAGCGATGAATATACATGCTCGAAGATGGCTTGGACAAGGGGTGAACCGCGTGGGCTTTCGCGTCCGCGGCGCTTCCCTACTCGGAGAAGAGCCCTCGATCGGTCCGCGAAAGGCGCGGCGACGCATAGCCGAGATGCCGATAGGCGGCTTCGGTGACGACGCGACCGCGCGGCGTGCGATTTAAAAAGCCGATGCGGATGAGGTAGGGCTCGTAGATCTCCTCGATGGCGTCCTTCTCTTCGTTGACGGCTGCCGAGATGGTGTTCAAACCCACGGGTCCTCCATGGAATTTCTCGATGATCGTCAGCAACAGCTTGCGATCTACCTCGTCCAGCCCGAAGCGATCGACCTCCATGCGGTTGAGGGCATACTCAGCGATCTCGCGCGTGATGCGACCATCGGCCTCAACCTCGGCGAAATCGCGGACGCGGCGCAGCAGCCGATTAGCGATGCGCGGCGTGCCTCGCGCGCGGCGGGCGATCTCGCGCGCTCCTTCCGGCTCGATCTCGATCCCCAGAAGGCGCGCCGAGCGCAGGACGATCTGTTCCAACTCCTCCGGTTCGTAGAAGTCCAAGTGCAAATCAATGCCGAAGCGACCGCGCAAGGGAGCGCCCAGCAGGCCTTTGCGCGTCGTCGCTCCGATCAGGGTGAACGGCGGCAGATCAATTTTGATCGAGCGCGCCGCTGGCCCTTGCCCGATGAGGATGTCCAGTTGATAGGCCTCCATGGCCGGATAGAGGATCTCCTCGACGGCAGGGTTGAGTCGGTGGATCTCGTCAATGAAGAGCACATCACGCGGCCCCAGGTTCGTGAGCAACGCCGCCAGATCCCCCGAGCGCTCGATGACCGGACCGGAGGTCGCGCGAATTTCGACCCCGAGTTCATGGGCGATGATGTAGGCGAGCGTCGTCTTGCCCGTCCCAGGAGGTCCGTGCAGCAACACATGATCCAGTGCATCGCCACGCGCGCGCGCAGCGTGAATGAAGACGCGAAGGTTCTCCTTGAGCTTCGACTGTCCGATGTATTCGTCGAGTCGAAGCGGGCGCAATCGAGCGTCGTATTGCCGATCCTCCTCGGTCGGCGCTCCGTTGATGAGTGGATGCCGCTTCGACATGTCGCGATCATTGTATCATATCGAGCGGCGCGGGGAGAAAAGAGGCCTTCGGCGCGCAATCGGACGACGGGCGAGACGATTCGGTCGCCCGATCCCGCGTCGGCGGCCATAGGCCTCCGCCGGGGATGTCCCTCTTCGCGGGAAGCGCGGTTGAAATCGCCGGCGGCAGTGGGGTATCTTGAACTCTCTCATGTCCGGCACGTTGTACATCGTCGCGACGCCCATCGGGAACCTAGAGGACATCACGTTGCGCGCGCTTCGCATTCTTCGGGAAGTAGACCTCATTGCGTGCGAGGATACGCGGCAGACGCTCAAGTTGCTCCACCATTATGGAATTCGACGACCACTGGTCAGCTACCATGCGCATAACCAGAGGAAACGAGCGGAGGCGCTCATCGCGCGGTTGAAGGAGGGACAGAACGTGGCGCTCGTCAGTGATGCCGGCACGCCGCTTCTCTCCGATCCGGGGGAGGTGCTGCTTGAGCGAGCCATCGCTGAAAGGATTAGGGTAGTGCCGATTCCCGGCCCCTCAGCCATAACGACAGCGGCGATGGCCGCAGGCCTTCCCGTAGATCGGTTTCTCTTCGTTGGCTTCCTCCCAGCAAGACGCGGGCCGCGACGAGCGGAGCTGGAGACGCTGAGAGCGCTTCCGTACACGCTCATCTTTTTCGAAGCGCCACATCGGTTGGCGGAAACGCTCGTAGACATGTGCGAGATTCTGGGAGCGCGACCGGCGGTGCTGGCGCGCGAGCTGACAAAGGTCCATGAGACGTTCGAGCGAGCGACGCTCGCGGAATTGGTCGAGCGCGTTGCCAAAGCGCCGATCAAAGGCGAGATCGTCTTACTGGTCGCCGGAGCGGAAACGGCGCGACCGGCCGATGTGGAGGCGACCGCGCTCGCCGAACGAGTGAAAGCTGTGATGTCCGCGACGGGCCTCGATGCGAAGACGGCCATCAGATGCGTGGCCGAAGAATACGGCGTGAGCCGACGGGAGGTCTACCGTGCCTATCTGAGCCATCGCCAGGAGGTGGATGATGCGTGAGAGACGGAGAGCGGGATCGCACGTGGCGCGATGGGTGATTCTCAGTGGCCTCCTCAGCGGGGCGTTCGATCCCGCCTGGGCCGCGCAAGCGCGCGTCGCCGAGCGCTTGCGCTTAGGCGCGAACGTGACGATGGTCGTCTATGAGGCGTCTGGAAGGACGGCGTCACCAAATCCCGAACCGGTGCGCTTGGCGCAAACCTTCGATAGCTTGGACGCCGAAATGACGTACTTGCGAAAGACCCTGGGGATCGAACCGCTCATTCCCCGACACATTCGCTCCATCGGCCTCCTCCCCGGCGAACGCTTTCGCGAGGGTTTGTTCCTCGAAGGACGTTCTGCGGAGGGAGGCCGACGCCCGATCGAAGAGACGATGGACGCTCTCACTTCGCGCGTCCTCTGGCGCGCGATCGAACTGGTCGCCGTTTCGCGCGCGAACGTTTCGATGAATTTCGAGATGACGCACGGCGAGCGGACGATCTTGCGCTTGGAGGATGTCGAAGTACGCCATTTCGAGACCATCGTGCTCGAAGGCGCGCTCTCGGCGACCGGGGATCAACCGCGCGCGGTTCTCATGACGGTGACGGTCGCCATCGTTCCGCAGGCTCAATTGCGGAATCGTCCGCAAGAACTCTCCGCTCCGTGCGACGAGTACGGACGCGCGATCGCGCTGCGACCGGACGACGTCTTCCTCCCTCCCGTTCTCATCGAGCGCGTCGTCCCCAAATTCCCCACGCGCCGTCCGCTGGGGACCGTTCTGGTCGAGGGGATCGTGACCTTGGACGGACGCGTCACGAACGCGCGCCTCGTGCGGGCATTCGATCGAGACTTGGAGACGTTCGCTCTGGAAGCGTTCGAACGCTTCCGATTCCTTCCGGCGCGCTTGAATGGGCGACCGGTTCGCGCCACCATTCGCGAGGAGGTGACGTTTCAAACGACGCCATGATCGGATGGGTGAAGAACACGTCGCCGGAGGAGAGGGAACGATGAGCGTTCTGCGCACGTTGCTTCTGGCCGGATCGCAGAATCAATGGTTGCGGGAACGAGCGCCGCGCTATCGGTTCGTGCGGCGTACTGTCGAGCGCTTCATTCCGGGGGAGACCTTGGAAGCGGCGCTTGAGGCCGGGCGGATGTTGCAAGAGCAAGGCTTGGGAACGGTCTTCACCTATCTCGGTGAGAACATCACCGATGCGCAGGAGGCCGAGGCCGTCGCCGCTCATTATGTGGAAGTGCTCACGCGCATCCGCGCGTGGGAGCGACCGGCTGAAATCTCCGTCAAGCTGACTCAGCTCGGTTTGGATGTGGATCCGGAGCTCTGCTATGCGAATGTCCGTCGGCTGCTAGAAGCCGCCGCGCCTCATCAGACCGTGTGGATTGATATGGAGTCGAGCCCTTACGTGGACGTCACGTTGGACATCTATCGGCGCGCGCGCGCTGCTTACTCGAACGTGGGCGTGTGCTTGCAGGCCTACCTGTACCGGACCGAACGCGACTTGCTCTCGCTACTGCCGCTGCGGCCATCCATTCGGCTCGTGAAGGGAGCATATCGCGAACCGCCCGATCTCGCCTTTCCGCGCAAGCGCGATGTGGACGCGAACTTCTTCGCGCTGGCTCAGCGTCTCCTCAGCGAAGAAGCGCAACGCAATGGCGTGCGCGCGGCGATCGCCACGCACGATCGCACGCTCATTCGTCGCATCGCCGAGTTCGCCGCCGCCTCGGGCATTCCCCGGGAAAGGACGGAGTTCCAAATGCTCTACGGAATTCAGCGCGGGGAACAACGACGTTTGGCCCAAGAGGGGTATCGGATGCTCGTGCTCATCTCCTACGGGTCCTCGTGGTTTCCGTGGTTCATGCGCCGATTGGCGGAGCGACCAGCGAATCTCCTCTTCTTGTTGCGCCATCTGGTCCTCGGATGAGGCTCATGCGGGTGTCGTCGCCTCTCCAAGCAGCGCTGTTAAGCGATCGAGATCAATATTGCTGCCGGTGAGGATGACGCCGATCCGTCGACCGAAATCGCGCGAGGACTCCAAGAGGGCGGCCACGCCCACGGCGCCAGCGCCTTCGACGACCTGATGCTCGTGTTTGAGCAGCAGGACGATCGCCTCGCGAATCGCCTTCTCCGAGACCAACAGGATGTCGTCCACATATCGCCGGATGATGGGGAAGGTGATCGCGTCCGGCTCAATATTCCCGGCCAGTCCATCGGCAAGCGTCTCTCGTTCCTGGACGTGAACGAGACGGCCAGCGCGGAAGGATTCATACATGGCCGGCGAATTCTCCGATTGCACGCCGAAGATCTTGATCTTCGGATTCAGAGCCCGAGCGGTGAGGGCGACGCCAGCCAACAGACCGCCGCCTCCTGTCGGGACAAGCAGCGCATCCAACTGTGGGATCGCCTCCAACATCTCCATGGCGATCGTTCCCTGCCCACTGATGACATCCGCATCGTTGTAGGGCGAGATGAAAAGCGCGTCCGAGCGAGCCGCCATCTCGCGCGCCTGTTGCTCGGCCTCGTCGTAGTCCTCGCCGACCAGCAGTAAGCGAACGCGATGGCGAGCGATGGCCTCGATCTTCGTCGGCGCAGCCGTACGGGGGACGATGATGGTCGCCCGCACGTTGAACAGCTCGGCTCCGTAAGCGACGGCGCGTCCGTGGTTGCCAGCGGAGACGGTGAGGATCTCGCGTCGTTGTGCCTCCGGTCCCAGGCGCGTGAGCTTGTAGAGCGCGCCGCGCACCTTGAAGGATCCTGTCAATTGCAGGTTCTCGAGTTTCAAATAGACTTCCGCCGAGCGATGTTCGGACAACCACAGGGAGCGAACGAGCGGCGTCGGCCAGATCACGCCACGCAGCACTTGTCGCGCTCGCAGGATTTCCCGCAGATTCATGGCCGCGCGTGGCATTCTACGCGACCCCTGGCGTTCGCCTCAAGAGGCGGGCGCGCGTGCTCGAGACGATCAGCGTCCCACCGGATGCGCGCGATTGTACTCGGCGATGAAATCCCGAGTGATGTCGAGCGAGGGATCGAAGTAGCTGATGGCTCCCGTTTGGCTGAGCACGGCGTGATCGAGCACGAGCTGAATCTGCCGCGCTTGCGCATACGAGGCTAGGAAGGTGAAGATGCGTTCGCGAATCGGATCGGTCGCCCGCCGCATAGCGCGCTCGTAGTCGCGCTGGAAGTCTTCGTTCTCGCGCTGATAGCGACTCTGCAACTCCTCTAATTCGTCTTGCTTCTGCTCGCGCGCTTGAGGGGTGAGGTTCGCCCATTGCGTTTGCAGCTCGCGCTGAAGGCTTTGGATCTGCTGCTGGAGTCGTTGGAGCGCTCCCAGGCGATCGCGGAACGATTCGTCCGTCTGCCGCATTTGCTGCAGGAGCTGCTGAATGCCGTTCTCCGTGGTGAAGAGGCGGCTATCAATGATGGCGATCTTCAACGCTGCTTGGGCGTTGGACGTCGGTTGCGTCGCTTGCTGTCGTGCGGCGAACGTCCATCCGGCCATTCCCATGAGGCTGGCCAAGACGAGCGTGAAAAGATGTTTCCTCATCGCTCTTTCCTCCACCGATGGTTTCGATGCCGATGAGTCATTGTAACATGCGTTGAGAACGCCTCCTAGTTCCTTGAAGTGATGGTGGTCCTCTCGCATCAGCGATCGGGAAGGGGCGGACGTACGCGAAGGGGGCGCGTCTTGGGGGCGGACGACGTTTCCGAGACGGGGGCGGGCTCTTCCGGAGGGGGAGGGGGAAGCAGAGGATTCTCCAGCGGGACTTCCGGAATCTCCTCGACCGGCTGGCCCGGATGCAGCGTGCAGAGCGCCGTGATCTCGCGCCCTTGGATGAACAGCTCCACACGTTTCTCAGGACAGTGATCGGTCGCGCGAAGTCCCGTTTGCGGATCCACGACATGCTCGACGATGCCTTCCGGAGGAGTGAAGCTCCCGGTCGTGAGGTCCGGGCGCAACGCGGCGACCTGCCGCATGAAGGCGATCCAGATGGGAAGCGCGGCGCGAGATGCCGCCAGTGGCAACGGCCGATTATCGTCAAAGCCCACCCACACGGCGGCCACGATCTGAGGCGTGAAGCCGACGAACCATGCATCGCTTCGCTGCGAAGTCCCGGTCTTCCCGGCGATCGCCGGCAGACCGAGAGCGCTCGCGGCATGTCCAGTCCCATAGGATTCGGCGATGACGCTTTGCAGTGCGCTGGTCACCAGATGCGCGACCGTCGCCGGTATAGCGGCGATTCGTCGAGGTGCCGTCTCCTGAAGCGAATGTCCCTCGGCCGTGGTGATGCGCGCCATGGCGAAGGGGACGGCCCGTTGACCATTGCCGGGGAAGACTGTGTAAGCCGCTGCCAGCTCCAGCGGGGTGACTTCGGCGGCGCCCAATGCGGTCGCTGCTTGCGCCGGAGGACGCGGCAAGCCGCAGCGCTCGATCATGCGAGCGACTGTCCCATATCCGGTCTCCTGCGCGATCTGAACGGTGACGACATTGAGCGAGCGGGCCAAGGCTTCGCGCACGGTCACCGGGCGAAGGAGATACGTATCGCCGAAGTTCTTCGGCGCGTATCCGCCTTCGAAGGTGCGCGGCTCGTCCATGTAGAGATCGGCGAGCGTCAGCGGTCTGCCTTCGCGCTCTCCCGATTCCAACGCTGCCGCGTAGACGAACGGCTTGATGGCTGATCCCGGTTGACGTCGGGCATCGGTGACGCGGTTGAATTGACTCTCCACATAGTTCCGCCCACCGACCATCGCCAGGATCTCTCCCGTGCGCGCGTGTAAGGCCACGAGCGCTCCTTGTACAGTCCCCGGAGGAATGCGCTCCCGACGCCGCGCCAGCTCTCGATCCAATCGCTCCAATCCTTCGGTCAGCGCCGTCGTGGCCGCGCGCTGCAAGTCCATGTCAATGGTCGTGTAGACGCGGTAGCCGAGTTGTCCGAGATCGCTTGTGGGGAATAGCTCGGCCAGTTGTTCCTGCACGTAGTCGAGGAAGTAAGGGGCGCTCACTTCAATTCCCGGACGCCCGGCGCGAAAACGCAGGCCGAGCGGCGCGCGCTTGGCCGCTTCAGCCTCCGCCGAAGTGATGAAGCCTTGTTCGACCATGAGATCGAGCACGAGATTACGACGGCGCCGCCCACGCTCCAAGACCTCTGGACGCGGCGTCGCCGTGATGTACGATCCGGGGCGATGGATGATCCCGGCTAAAAAGGCGGCCTCCGGAAGCGTCAGGTGCGAGACGTCTTTGTCGAAATATTCCCGCGCCGCCGCCCCGACACCATAAACCGAGAGTCCGCCTCGCCGCCCGAGGTAGATGACGTTGACGTATCGGGTGAAGATCTCTTCCTTGCTCAATCGTCGCTCCAAGGCGAGCGCCAGGAACGCTTCGCGTATCTTTCGCCGCAGCGTCCGTTCCGAGCCGACCAGAATGTTTTTGACCAGTTGCTGCGTGATCGTCGACCCCCCTTGGACGACTTCGCCTGCGCGGAGATCGCGCCAAAGCGCGCGCAAGATGCCCCAATAGTCCACGCCCGTGTGCTCGAAGAATCGCTTGTCTTCGACGGCGACGATAGCGTGGATGAGATGCCGCGGGAGTTGTGCGTATTCGACTTCCAGACGCAAGCCGCGACGGGGATCTGTGGACGTCCCAACCGATCGCGCGATCGAACCGATGGGCTCCGGTTCGAGCTCCGCGCTCTCCAGATCACGGCTGGTCTCCGGATGCACGAGCCGCTGGATCGTGCGTCCATCACGGGAGAAGACAATGCGCAGACGAGGGAAGCGCTCGACGGCAGACCCGCTGGGCCAGATGTCCACACCCTCTCGCCCGTTCCGATACCGACCGCGTCGAAGGTCTTCCGTCTTCGAGGATTCCGTGTATCCGGCGCGACTGAGGTGCGCGAGTACTTGCTCGCGAGAGAAGCGCTGTCCGACGCGAAGACGACGCGGGGCAGCATAGAAGATCGTGGGCTCGCCCTGTCCCAGACGCCCAGCCAGCCACGCATCCAGGTCTTGTTCGGCCTCCCAATAGAAGTACCCGAACGCTAGCAGACTGAGCACAAGGCCAGCGGCGAGGGCAAGAGACCCGAGGCCGATGCGTCGCTGCCGCGGTCGCGACGCTTGCCGCTCCACCACGGTGACCGGAGGGAGACGCCTCCGATTGGACCTTCGCGACTTCATCGGGGGAACATTTTACGCCATTTCCGTCCCTCGAACCATCGTCGAGCAGCGCCTCTTTTGCACGAGGACCTTGAAGGTCTCGCCCAAATCGCTCGGTACGAGGAAGTGCTTGAGCGCGAGTCGTGCGGTCAATGCCTCAGTGGAAGAAGTGGCGCATTGCATCCACGCGCTCGCCCGCTCCAAAAGCCCGAGCTTCAAGAGAAATTCGCGCTGGCTCGTGAACTCCACGACCTCGAGACCGACAGCTCGGCCCGCGCGCTCGACCAATGTGAAGTCCACGCTCGCCGTGATGTCCTGCTCTCCGACATGCTGGAATGGATCGGAGACGAGCTGACGGCGGTAGAAACAGCGCAGCGTCCCCATCGGATGCGCGCGGCCGTACAGCCGACCGGCCGTATCCCCGTAATCAATCGTCACCACATATCCCTCTTGCAAGATCGCCGCCACGCGCTGTAGCCACGGGACGATGTCTATCGCCACATCGGCGATCTGTCCCTCCTCCAGTTCGATCCCGATCTCCTCAAAATACTGCGCGATCTCGGGACGGGTCAACTCACCGAGCGTCCAGGCGAACGTCTCGCCGCGCACCGTCACGTAGAGTTCGCGCCATTCTCCGCGTGCTCGCAGGACGCGATGAACGGGGAAGGCGTCAAGCAGTTCGTTCGAGAAAATGAGGCCGGTGAAGCGCTCCGCCTCCAAGTCGCCTTCGCTCACCCACGCGACATTAGGTCGGTTCCCCAAGAGCCGTCGCTGTTCCTCTCGAAGATGAGGACTGATCTCGCAGATCAGATAGCGGATCGAACGCGCCTCTGGTTTCCGATCGAAAGCGGCGAGCACATCCGCAGCCAATCGTCCCGTTCCCGCTCCCCATTCCAGCAGCGTCCAGGGTGGCGTCAGGTCGCGAAGCAGGGCGAGAAATTTCTCCGCTAGAAGCTCTCCGAAGATCGGATGCAAATGGGCGCTCGTCACATAATCCCCGTGCCTGCCGATCCGGGCGCGCCGCATGTAATATCCGTGTTCGGGATCATAGAGCGCGGCGTGCATGAAATCCCGGAAGGGAATCGGCCCTGCCTCCCGGATGCGCGCCTTGAGCTTCTCCTCGAGCGGCCGCATGGCGCCGCGCCCATTCACAGTGGGTCCTTTCTCAGAGGCCTTGGGGGGCGAAGGAACGCGCGAGGTCCGCTTCGACGAGAACTCGCTCAATCCGAAGGAAGATCATGCTGCTGATTCCGCAATGGGCGTGGCGCGCACGACGCGCTCGCGGCCGAAGATATAGAGGCTCGGATGCTCGCGCATGATCTTGTCCTGAAGACGCATGAGACCGTAGAGCAACGCCTCAGGGCGCGGCGGGCATCCCGGAATGTACACGTCCACAGGAACGATCCGATCCACACCCTGCAGGGTCGAATACGAATCGAAGGGGCCGCCGACGCTGGCGCACGCACCCATAGCGATGACCCATTTGGGTTCGGGCATCTGATCATAGACGCGGCGCACGATGGGCGCCATCTTCAATGTGACGGTCCCAGCAACGATCATCAGATCCGACTGCCGCGGGCTCGGGCGGAAGACGCCAGCGCCGAACCGATCAATGTCGAAGCGCGAAGCGCCCGCCGCCATCATCTCGATGGCGCAGCAGGCGAGGCCAAAGGTCATCGGCCACAGCGCCGACTTGCGCGCCCAATTGAAGACGGCGTCTACGGTCGTCGTCAAAAATCCTCCGGCCTGTGCGTATTCCTCCAGATTCACGTCCATTCTAATGCTCCTTTTCGCCACGCGTAGTAGTATCCCACAATGAGAAGGCCAAGGAAGATGGCCATCTCGATGAGGCCGAACAGTGCCAGCTTGTCATAGATGACGGCCCAGGGGAAGAGGAAAACCGTCTCCACATCGAAGATCAGAAAGAGCATGGCGATAATGTAGTAGCGCACCGAGAACCGCTCGCGCGCATCCAGGACCGGCTCCACGCCACATTCGTAGGGGGAGAGTTTCGGCGCCTCGGGTTTCATCGGACGCAGCAACCGTCCGATCCCCAGCACCAGAACCGGGAAGAGAATGGCGATGAAGAGGAGCACGACGATCGGCAGGTACGCATAGATCGGGTCTGTTTGCAGTAGAAGCATCGTGCGCATCTCCGGCCTTCCGCGTTCTCGTGAGCATCAATGGTAGGGGCCGGATCCTGCGATTGTCAAGCTGGCCGAGCGGGCGTGCGATGAGTACTTGATTTCGGCAGGTGAGCGGGCTATCATTTACTCTTCACAAGTCGGGTGTGGGGATGATGCGGATGTGGGCGGTCAGCCCACTTTTTTTTGGGGAGAAAAGCGTGGGTCTTGTCGAGCGCGTGACGGAGATCATCGAGCCGGTCATCGCCGCCCTGGGCTTCGAGCTGGTGCACGTGGAGATCGCCGGGGGGCGACGGGGGATGATCCTGCGCGTCCTCGTGGATAAGCCCGGCGGGATTACGGTGGACGACTGCGCGCGCGTGAGCGAGCGCATCGGGGTCGTGCTGGATGTCGAGGATCCGATTCCGCATCGGTATGTGTTGGAAGTTTGCTCGCCGGGCATCGAGCGGGGATTATATCGCCGGAGCGATTTCGAGCGATTTGCTGGTCGCCTCGTGAAGATCGAGACGTCAGAGCCGCTCGAAGGACGGCGACATTTCGTGGGCGAGTTGCTGGGCATCGAGGGAGACGAGGTGACCGTGCGCGAGCGCGAGCTGAAACGCGAGGTGGTGATCCCTTACCCGAAGATTCGCAAAGCGCATCTGGCGTTCGAGTGGGGGAAATCCCGAGCAAGGTGACGGGACCCATCTGAAAACCGTGGGGGATATTGAGAGAGCGGGCCTCCACCCGATCGGGGTGGAGCCTCTCTCCGTATCCTTCGGTATGAGGGGGGGGAGATTATGGCGAATCCGAGAAGCCCGATCGCCGAGAGCATTGAGCTACTCAGCCGGGAGAAGAATCTCGACCCGGAGGCGGTCATCACGGCTCTCAAGGAAGCCATTCGCCGGGCATATGAGAAGCAGTTCAAAGCCACGGGCGAGGACATTGACGTCGAGTACAATCCGGAGACGGGACAGATCGAGGTCTTCGCTCGGAAGGTCGTCGTCGAGCGCGTGACCGATCCTGCGCGAGAGATCAGCCTGGAAGAAGCGAATCAACTGGTCGAAGGGGCCGAAGTGGGTGACCTGGTGGAGATCCCGCGGCCGTTTGAAGGCTTGGGGCGCATCGCCGCGCAGATGGCCAAACAGACCATGATGCAGAAGGTGCGCGAGGCCGAACGCCAGCGCATCTACGAGGAATACGTCAAGCGCGTCGGCGAGTTGGTCAGTGGTTTCGTGAAGCGGTTCGAGAAGAAGGGGGATATGATCGTGGACTTGGGGACTGTGGAAGCCCTCTTGCCGCGCTCCGAGCAGTCGAAGGCGGAGCGGTATTCGGTCGGCGATCGCATCCGCGCGGTGATCAAAGAGGTTCATCGGGGAGCGGGGCATCAGGTCATCCTCTCGCGCACGGCTCCAGAGCTGATCATGCGGCTCTTCGAACTGGAAGTCCCGGAGATCTATGATGGGACGGTTCAAATCAAAGCGTGCGCCCGAGATCCGGGCGAACGGGCGAAGATCGCTGTGGCCTCGAACGATCCGGATGTGGATCCCGTCGGCGCCTGCGTGGGGATGAAAGGGAGTCGCGTCCAGGCTGTCATTCGCGAGCTGCATGGGGAGAAGATCGACATCATCGAGTGGTCGGAGAATCCGGCGAAGTTCGCGGCCAGCGCGCTGAGTCCGGCTCGGGTGAATCGCGTGCAGATCGTGGATCCGGTGGCGCGTCGCTTGGAAGTGATCGTGGATGACGATCAGCTCTCGCTCGCGATCGGCAAGCAGGGCCAGAACGTGCGTCTGGCCGTGAAGCTCGTGGGTTGGCACATTGACATTCGGAGCGAGTCGGAGCTGAAGCGAGAAGTAGCCGCACAGATGGAGCAATTGGTGTCCGCAGGGGGAACGCCGCTCAGCGCCTTGGAAGGCCGTCTTCCCGAGGTGGTGTTGGAGCAGCTCAAAGCCAAGGGATTCACGACGCTTCAGCAGATCGCCAGCACCGATGTGGATCATCTCGCGGAGAAATTGGATTGGAGTCTCGCTCAAGCGACGGAGGTGAAGGCGGCCGTGCAGGCGGTCATGGAGGAGCGGCCTCTTGAGCCGGCGTCGAGCGCATCCCCATCGGAGGAGCGATCGTGAAGCGCTCGCGCCGATAGCCGGAGAACGCCAATGCGGGGGAGAAGAGGACGGGGATGAAAAAGATACGCATTTATGAGCTGGCCCGAGAGTTGAAGTTGGAGCCGCGCCGCGTGATCGAGGAAGCGCGGCAGCTCGGCTTCGATGTGAGTGTGCCCTCGAATTCCTTGACCGAGGAGCAGGCCGAGCAAATCCGCTCGCGGCATTACGCCAAAGCCCCGGAGATCTCGCAGATTCGACCGCGGTTGGTCAAGCGGGCTAAAGAGGTGGTGCCGGAGCAGGCCGCAGTGCCGAGTCCGACGCCGAAAGAGGTGCCTGAGAAACCCCCGCAGAGAGAACGCGAGCCGGTGAAGCCAGATGTCGAGCGGGTGACTGTCGGCAAAGAGGTGCGCGAGGTCTCCGAGCGCCCGGAGAGACCGAAGATCGAGATCGAGCCGCGTATGAAGGTGATGCCGTTGAAGCCGGTGGCTCCTCCACCTCCGCCGACTGTTCCTCAAGCGACTGCGGAATCGGCGGCCGCGGCGCCAGCGGTCGCTCCTGTCGAAGAGACGCGTCCGACGTCAGCTCCAGAGGTGGCCCCGGAGCCGAAACCGCGTCCCTCCAAGCCGCAGGTCATCATCCTGCGACCCTCAAGCGCGCTGAGTTCCTCAGTGACTGCGCCTGCTCCCGATTTGGCGAGCACCGTCTACGTCCCTCCGCGGGACGAACGCCGACGGCGCATTCGTCGTCCGATGCCCGCGCCTTCGAAGAAGCCGGCGCCTGGCGCAGAGACTCCGGTCCCGACCGCTGCTCCGGCGCCCCCGCCGGTGAAGGAGCTGAAGCCGATCCGGCTGCCGGAAACGGTGACCGTACGCGAGTTCGCTGAGAAATTGCAGGTCGCGCCTCGCGACGTGATCCAGAAGCTCGTGGCGCGGCGCATCTTCGCGACGATCAATCAAACGTTGGATCACGACGTCGCCCGAGAGCTGGGTAGAGAATTCGGCTACGAGGTCACCTTCACCTCCTTCGAGGAGCTGATCGAGGAGCAGGAGCTGGAGCGTCTCCTTCAGTCGGGCGAGGAAGAAGCCCTGCTTCCGCGAGCGCCGGTCGTCACGGTCATGGGACACGTGGATCATGGGAAGACGACGTTGCTGGACGCCATCCGACAAACGCGCGTGGCCGAACAAGAGGCCGGCGGCATCACCCAGCATATTGGCGCGTATGTCGTCTCGGTGCCCGATCCGGATGATCCCACGCAGCAGCGGGAGATCGTCTTCCTCGATACTCCTGGGCACGAAGCGTTCACCATGATGCGCGCGCGTGGCGCGCAGGTGACGGACATCGTCGTTTTGGTCGTCGCCGCCGACGATGGGGTCATGCCGCAGACGATCGAGGCCATCGAGCACGCCCGAGCCGCGCGAGTGCCCATCATCGTCGCCATCAACAAGATTGATAAGCCCGAGGCCAATCCCGAGCGAGTGAAGAAAGCGCTCGCCGAGCACGGACTGCTGTGGGATGGTTGGGGCGGCGATACGGTCATGGTCGAGGTCTCGGCGAAGCGCCGGATGAACCTGGACGCCCTTCTGGAGATGATCATCCTCACCGCTGATCTGTTGGAGCTGAAGGCGAATCCGCATCGCAAAGCGATGGGCACGGTCTTGGAAGCGAAGCTCGATCGCGGACGCGGTCCCGTGGCGACGGTCCTCGTGCAACAAGGGACGTTGCGCGTGGGGGATTGGTTCGTCGTAGGGGCGACCTACGGGCGCGTGCGCGCGCTGGTGGATGATCGTGGGCGCATGGTTCAGGAAGCGGGGCCCTCGCGCCCGGTGGAGGTCCTGGGATTAGAGGCCGTCCCGCAGGCGGGCGATAAGTTGATGGTCGTCGAAGACCAAGCGGCGGCTGAGCGCATCGCCTCGGCGCGACAGTTGGAGCTGCGACAGGCTCGAGCGCGCGCAGCCGCCGTGACGCCGCTTGAGCAGCTCTATCAGCGGTTGCAAGCGGGCGAGGTCAAGGAATTGCAGATCATCCTGAAGGCCGACGTGCAGGGATCGCTCGAGGCGTTGCGGCAGACGCTGGAGAAGCTCTCCAGTGAGAAGGTCAAGATCAATGTCATCCGCGCAGGCGTCGGCGCGATCACCGAGTCGGACGTCTTGCTTGCGGCGGCCTCCCGCGATATGCAGCGCTCGGCGTTGATCGTGGGCTTCAACGTCCGTCCGGAGCCGCGCGCGCGCGATGTCGCTGAGCAGGAAGGCGTGGAAATTCGCCTCTACTCGGTCATCTACAAGGTCGAGGAGGACATCCGCAACGCGATGCTCGGATTGCTCGCTCCGGTGGAGAAGGAGGTGACTCTCGGGCGCGCCGAGGTGCGGCAGGTCTTTCGTATCGCCAAGGTCGGCAATGTCGCGGGATGCTTCGTCCAAAGCGGCGTCCTCCGGCGTAATGCCAATGCGCGCGTCATTCGCGACCACGTGGTCGTCTACGAGGGAACGATCGCCTCGCTCCGTCGCTTCAAGGAGGATGTGATCGAGGTGAAAGAGGGCTTCGAGTGCGGCGTCGCGCTGGAACGGTTCAACGATATCAAAGAGGGGGACGTGATCGAAGCGTATGTGATCGAGAAGGTCGCGCCCACGCTTTGAAGTGGCGGCGGCTCGTGAATCCGGAGGGCATCCATCATGAAACGCTATCGTCCGGAGCGAATCGGCGAACTCCTCAAGGAGGAGGTGAGTCAGATCATCAGCTACGAGCTGAAGGATCCGCAGCTCGGTCTGGTTACGATCACTCATGTGAAGGTGAGCCGTGATCTCCGCCATGCCAAGGTCTACGTGAGCACGCTGGGGACGCCCGAGGAATCCCGACGGACGGTCGAGCGGCTCAATCAAGCCGCTGCGTTCATTCGGCGGCAGCTCTATCCCCGCCTCCATCTGAAGACGATTCCCGAGCTGGTCTTTCACTACGACGAGACGATCGCGCGCGCGGCGCGCATCGATGATCTCTTGTACGAAGAGAAACGGACGCGAGGGGAATCCTTGCTCGCGTCCGAATCGGCGGCCGAGGAGCCAATGCCGGGCGCCGACGAGCCGGCATCATCATCGGACGATACCTCGCCGCAATAGCGGGCATCCTGAAGCGCGCAAAAGAGCGAGGGAGGATCGGAGATGCTTATCGTCATGAGTACGGGGGCAACCGACGAGCAGATCGCCGCTGTCGTCCGCAAGATCGAGCAGTTGGGCTTTCGCGCGCACGTCATTCCGGGAGCGCAGCGCACGGCCATCGGGGTGACGGGGAATCCGGGCCCGCTCGATCCGGGATTGTTCGAAGGGATGCCCGGCGTCATCGAAGCCATCCCCGTCTCCAAGCCGTATAAACTCGTCAGCCGCGAGGTCAAACCCGAGAAGACCATCGTGCGCGTTGGGGAGGCGACCATCGGCGGTGATGAGCTGACCATCATCGCTGGTCCGTGCGCCGTCGAGAATTATGAGCAGACGATGACGGTCGCCGAATGGGTGAGTCGGCTCGGCGTGAAATTCTTTCGAGGGGGAGCGTATAAGCCGCGCACGTCGCCCTATTCGTTTCAAGGGCTCGGCGAAGAGGGGCTGAAGATCCTGGCCGAAGTGCGCGCCCGCTTCGGATTGAAGATCGTGACCGAAGCCATTGATCACGAGAGCGCAGACCTCGTCGAACGTTACGCCGACGTCATGCAGATTGGCGCGCGCAATATGCAAAACTTCAGCTTGCTACGTCGGGCTGGACAAGCGCGTATCCCCGTCCTGCTGAAGCGCGGGATGTCGGCGACCCTGGAGGAGCTGCTGTTGGCGGCCGAATACATCATGGCCGAGGGCAACTACAACGTCATCCTCTGCGAACGCGGTGTGCGCACCTTCGCGCAGCACACGCGCAACACGCTCGATCTCTCGATCGTGCCCGCTGTGCAGCGCGTCAGCCATTTGCCCATCATTGTGGACCCCAGCCATGGGACGGGGCGTCGGGACAAAGTGATCCCCCTCGCGCGCGCGGGCGTCGCCGTCGGCGCCGATGGGCTCATGATCGAGGTGCATCCGGATCCCGATCGCGCGCTCTCGGACGGCCCGCAGTCGCTGACCCTTCCCATGTTCCGCGATCTCGTCGAGCAGGTGCGTGAGATCGCGGCCTTGGTCAAGCGGGTGCAGCAAGAGATGGCGCCAATGTGACGGCGCTCGAGCGCCAGGCTTCTCGAAGAGGGAGCACATCGTTCGGCGATCCTCTTGCCTCACGCGTGTGTCCCGGATAGATTCTTTGGCATGATGGCGCGCACAGATATTCGCGGACATCTCACGGCCCAGACGCCTCGCCGCCTCCTCAGCGTCTTCCTCCTGTCGCTTCTGCTGCTGGCGGCCTGCACGCCTCGCGTCGCCGTTCGCCCGCGCGTTCCCACGTTCGCCCAACTCATCGCGCAGCTCTCGGAAGAAGGTGGTTACTTCCCGAGCGACAATCTGGTCTCGAACGAATTGGGCTATCAGAAGGTCCTGCAAAAGCTCGATGAACTGAACGTGCGCGGAGGGGTGTACATCGGCGTCGGTCCCGAACAGAATTTCACCTACATCGCGGCCGTGCGCCCGACATACGCGTTCATCTTGGACATCCGGCGCGATAATCGGCTGCAGCATCTCTACTATAAAGCCCTCTTCGCGCTCGCCCGCAATCGCGCGGAATATCTGGCGTTGTGGCTCGGCCGACCGCTGCGCGAGAGCGCGGAGCGATGGACGCAGGCCTCGATCGCTGACCTTGTGCGCTTGATGGATGCGGCGTCGCCGGACCCGAACTACCTTCAGGCGACACTGGAACGCGCGTACACCACGATCGAGCGATTTGGTGTGCCCCTGACGCCGGAGGATCGCGGACGCATCGAATACATCGCCCGAAGTTTCTACGAGGACGGGCTCGACATTCGATACGAGACCCATTTCCGCCGCTCCTGGCGACAATTTCCCACGCTGCGCCAACTCCTTCTGGAGACCGATTTGACGGGACGCCCGCGTAACTTCCTCGCCTCCGAGGAGAGTTTCCAATTCCTCAAGCAATTGCACGCACAGGATCGCATCATCCCGGTGACGGGCGATTTCGCCGGTCCGAAAGCACTGCGGGCTATTGGGGACTATGTGCGCTCAGTGGGCGAGACGGTCTCGGTCTTCTACGTCTCGAACGTCGAATACTACTTGCTGCAGAATGATACGTTCGCGGCGTTCGCTGAGAACGTGAAGACGCTGCCGCGCACCGAGCGTAGCCTTCTCATCCGCAGCTACGTGGGGTACGGATTCCCGCATCCGGAGGCTTTGCCCGGGTACTTCATCACGACGCTCCTGCAACGGATGAACGACTTTATCCGCTTGTATGAGGCTGGGGAGTATCGCACCTATTGGGATGTAGGCATGCTCGATTACATCCCCGTTCGATGAGGGGCCGTTGACGAGAGGCGTGAAGGTGCCGTAAGGTAATGACTTACTGGGGGAAGATGATGGACGATCTGTGGAAGGCATCGCGAGAGATCCGTCCGATCCTGGAGCGGGCGCTCGCGGGTGAGCGCCTGCATATGGAAGATGCCGTCCGCCTTTTGGAATCGGACGATGTGATCGCGCTCGGCATGGCGGCGGATCTTGTCCGGCAGCGGAAGCATCCGGACGGCGTGGTCACCTACATCATTGACCGCAACGTGAACTACACGAACATCTGCATCCAGTATTGCCACTTCTGCGCGTTCTATCGTCCGCCGGGATCGCCCGAAGGATATGTGCTCCCGCTCGAGGAGCTGTTTCGAAAGATCGAGGAGACGATCGCCTTGGGGGGAACGGGCATTTTGATGCAAGGGGGGCTGAACCCGTATCTGAAGATCGACTACTACGAGAACCTCCTGCGGGCGATTAAGGAGCGGTATCGGATTCACCTGCATTGCTTCTCCCCGACGGAGATCGTGCACATCGCGCGCGTCTCCAAGCTCTCGATCCGCGAGGTCATTCGCCGATTGAAGGCGGCGGGCTTGGGCTCGATCCCGGGCGGCGGAGGGGAGATCCTGGATGACGAGATCCGCCGTCGGATCGGCCGTAAGACGACGACCGAGGAGTGGCTCACCGTCATGCGCATCGCTCATGAGGAAGGCTTGCGGACGACAGCGACGATGGTCATCGGATTCGGGGAATCGCTCTGGCATCGCGCCTTGCATCTGGAGCGCATTCGCGCACTGCAGGACGAGACGGGTGGCTTCACGGCGTTCATCCCGTGGACCTATCAACCGGAGAACACGGAATTGGGCAAGGGAGGATGGATGGAGGCGACGGCCGTGGAGTATTTAAAGCTGCTCGCCGTCTCGCGCCTCTATCTCGACAATGTGGATCATCTGCAGGTCTCCTGGTTGACGCAAGGCCTGAAGGTCGCGCAGGTCGGATTGCGCTTCGGTGCGGACGATTTCGGCAGCACGATCATCGAGGAGAACGTCGTCACGGCCGCCGGCGTACCGCGCATCTCGGTGAGCGAGGCCGAGATTCGTCGCTTGATCACTGATGCCGGATTCCGTCCGCAGCAGCGCGACACGCTCTATCGTCCCGTCGAGCGTGCGGAGGAGCGCCTTGCGGATTCCGCTCGTTGACCTTCGGCGGCAACATCGAACCATCCGAAAGCGCCTCCATTCGGCGATCAAGCGCGTTCTGAAGTCCGGGCAATTCGTCCTGGGGGAAGAGGTCGCGCGTTTCGAGCGGGAGTGGGCCGCCTATTGTGGCGTCCCGCACGCTGTGGGAACGGCTTCGGGCGCTGCGGCCTTACATCTGGCGATGCTCGTCCTCGGCATCGGACCAGGCGATGAGGTCATCACGGTCCCCTTCACCTTCATCGCGACCGCTTCTGAGATCACGCGCACGGGCGCACGCCCGGTCTTCGTGGACATTGATCCGCGCTCCTATACGCTCGATGTCGCCAAACTCATAGAGAAGCTCGAACGCGAATACTACTTCGACGAGCGGATCGGGCACTTGGTGAATCGAGCGACGCTACGGCGGTTGAAGGCGATCGTGCCGGTCCATCTCTATGGTCAAATGGCCGACATGCGACCGATCTTGGAATTGGCGCGGCGCTACAACTTTCGCGTGGTCGAAGATGCTGCGCAAGCGCATGGGGCAGAATATCGCGGCGAGGCGGATTCGTCCTCGGTCAAGGCCGGGAGCTTGGGCGACATCGGCTGCTTCAGTTTTTATCCGAGCAAGAACCTTGGCGCCTGCGGGGAGGCGGGCGCCCTCGTGACGCGAAATGGCGAGTGGGCGCAACGGCTTCGTCGCCTCGTCAACAACGGGCGCGGCGACGGACATTGGCATCTCGAAGAGGGATTCAACTATCGGCTGGACGCTTTACAAGCGGCTATCCTTCACGCGAAGCTTCGGTATCTCGATCGGTGGAACGAACGACGGCGGGAATTGGCGGCCCTCTATCGGCAGAAGCTCTCGGACGTGGAGGAGATCGCGCTTCCCGAAGAGATGCCGTATGCTCGGCACGTCTATCACCTGTTCGTCATTCGCGTCCCCGATCGAGATCGCGTTCGACAGGCGCTGAACGAGCAAGGGATCGGAGCGGCCGTGCACTATCCCGTGCCGCTGCATTTGCAGCCGGCCTATCGCCATCTCGGGTATGAGCCGGGCGATTTTCCCGTCGCCGAAATGTGTGCGCGGACGGTCCTCTCGCTCCCCTTGTATCCCGAGCTGCGGGAGAAAGACATCGCGCGTGTGGTGCGGGCGCTTCGCCAAGCGCTTCGCGCGCGACGATGAGCGCCTCGTCGCGGCGCGATCACCGCGGGAGGTATTTCTTCGGGAATTTCGCGACGACCGTGTAGTGGGGATCCACGACGTTGGCCACGCGCAAGACGACCACTTGCGAGACGACTTGCAAGGCCTCCCACTTCTCGAACCCATACTCCGCGATGAGCCATCGGATCAACTCCACGCACGCGATGCGCACGGCATCCACGAGCGGCCGCACGCTCCCAGCCACCATGATGTATTCCTCATCCTCCAGGCGCGGCCAGGCGATCGTCTTCCCCTTGATGAGGTCGAATTGAAACGTGACCTCCATCGTCGTCTCCAGGCCGGAGCCGCAGATCTCTCCATCGCCCTGCAGTGCATGCCCGTCGCCGAAGTAAAAGAGCGCGCCTTCGTGAAAGACCGGCAAATAGACGGTCGTCCCCTCGCGCACCTCGGGCGCATCCATATTGCCGCCGAAGTTCCCCGGCCACAGTCCGTCGAACGACTCTTCACCCGCAGGCGCGACGGCCACGCGTCCGAGCATCGGCGAGAGCTTCACTTCGATTCGTTTCATTCGACTCCCCGGCAACTCCAATGTCGCCGTCATCCGCTCGCGGTCCAATCGCCACACGAATCGTCGGGCGGGGATCGGATCGGTCAGCATCGGCGTCCACCGATCGGCGGCCAGCAGACCGAAGGTCGGATTGTGCGTCGAGATGGCGATGTCGCGATTGGGTCTGAGGCGCAGAATCTTCACGACGAGCGTATCGCCCGGCGCCGCGCCCTCGATGTAGAACGGGCCGACTTCGCCCGGCCATTTCCCGTCAGGACGCTCGTACCATTCCCCCCACAGCGTCTCCGTCTCGACGATGTCGCCCGGACGAATGCGCAAAACCGGCTCGCGTCGCGCGAAGGTCGGATAGCCGACCGTGGGTTTAAACCGATGGACCTCGGCTCGCGCCTCGTGAGCAAAGATCCATAGGCTTCCGAAAAGTACCACCAGTTGAATTGCGCTCTTCGAGCGTCCTCGCATCGGCATCTCTCCCCTCCCTCATTGAAAATCGCGTGAGACGCCGTGTACTATACTGGCTCCGTCGAGAAATCGCGAGAGCGATTCAGGAGAGGAGAACAGTGAGGCCGAAAGTGCGGTTGCTCGCCGGCGGGCGGCTCACGCTTCTGGACCGATGGTTTCATCTGAGTGAGCGAGGGACGACGATCCGAACGGAAGTGCTCGCTGGGGTGACGACTTTCCTGACGATGGCCTACATCATCTTCGTGCAACCGGCGGTCTTGAGCGCCGCGGGGATGGATTTCGGCGCCGTGCTCGTGGCGACGTGTTTGGCGAGCGCTGCGGCGACGATCCTGATGGCTTTGGGGGCCAACTATCCAATCGCCGTGGCTCCGGCTATGGGCCACAATTTCTTTTTCGTCTACACAGTCGTCTTGGGGATGCGTGTGCCGTGGGCGATCGCCTTGGGCGCCGTCGCGTGGGCCGGAATCGTCTTCATCCTCACGGCGGGGATCGGACTGCGCGAACGGCTCATCACGGCCATTCCGGCATCGCTCAAGCATGCCATCGCTGCCGGTATTGGCTTGCTCATCGCCACGATCGGCTTGCAGTGGGCGGGGTTAATCGTGGCCTCGCCGAGCACCTTGGTGACATTGGGAGAGGTGAAATCGCCCCCTGTTCTCCTCTCCCTCTTCGGGCTCGCGGTGATAGCGATCCTCTTCGCGCGCGGCATTCGCGGGGCGGTGCTATGGGGGATTCTGATGACCACAGCCGCGGGGCTCGCCTTCGGGCTCGTCCAGTATCAAGGGCTCATCAGTCGTCCACCTTCACTCGCGCCCACATTGTTTCGCTTGGATATGCTCGGCGCGCTGCAGCCCCAGATGCTGGAGGTGATCTTCGTCTTCTTCTTCCTGGCGCTCTTCGATTCGGTGGGGACGCTCGTTGGGGTTGCAGGGCAAGCGGGGTTGTTGCGCAATGGCGTGTTGCCGCGCGCGCGAGAGGCGCTCCTGGCCGATGCTATTGGCACTGTCGGCGGCGCGGTGCTCGGGACTTCGACGGTCACCGCATACATTGAGAGCGCGACGGGCGTGGCCGCGGGCGGGCGGACGGGATTGGCGAATCTCGTGACGGCCGCGCTCTTTCTGCTCTCGCTCTTCTTTTATCCCCTGGTGCGCATGATCGGTGGGGGGTATCACACCCCTCACGGGACGACGCTCTATCCGGTCATCGCGCCTGCACTCATCCTCGTCGGCACACTCATGATGAAGGAGGCGGCGCGCATTCCGTGGGAGGAGATGACGGAGGCCATCCCAGCATTCCTGACCATGATCGCAATGCCGCTCTCGTTGAGCGTCACCGATGGGATCGCTTTTGGCTTCATCTCCTACGCGCTCGTGAAGCTAGCGGCCGGGCGGGGGCGTGAGGTCCATTGGTTCCTCTACCTCTTCGCTGTTCTCTTCCTGCTGCGCTACGCCCTCGGGCACTGATTCACGAATGCAGGAGTGCGAGAGCGCCTGCCGCGATGAGACGTTCGGCGAGCTGATGCCCGAGAGCGACAGCTTCCCCAAGAGGACCGACGACCTGGTCTTTCAACAGGCGCGCGCCATCGGGACTCGCGATCATCCCCCGCAGGATCAACCGCGAAGGATCGTCCGGGAGGGGCTCAGCATGAGCGGCGATCGGGACATGACATCCTCCGCCGAGCCGCTGCAGGAACGCGCGCTCGGCCGTCGTCGCCGCACGCGTCGGCGGATGATCGAGTGGCCTGAGCAGCGCGTTCATCCCTTCATCCTCGACGCGCGTCTCGACGACGATCGCGCCTTGCCCGATGGCCGGGATCATCACTTCGGTGGGAATACGCTCAGCAATACGCTCTTCTAGACCGAGGCGCACAAGCCCAGCCACGGCCAGGACGATCGCTTCATATTGCCCCGCGTCGAGCTTTCGCAAGCGGGTGTCCACGTTCCCTCGCAGCGGACGGATGTCGAGATCGGGACGCAGCGCGCGCAGTTGCGCCAGACGGCGCAAGCTGCTCGTGCCGACGATCGCGCCTTCGCGAAGCGCGCGCACGGTCCCTTCTCTCGTCCGCGTGACAAGTGCATCGCGCGGATCCTCGCGTTCGAGGATGGCCGCCAGGTGAAGCCCTTCGGGAATCTCCGCCGGCATGTCTTTCAAGCTGTGGACAGCGAGATCAATCTCCCCCGCGAGCAACGCTTCTTCCAGCTCCTTGATGAAGAGCCCCTTGCCGCCGAAGGCCGTGAGGGGACGATCCGTGATGCGATCGCCGCTTGTGCGAATGATCCTCAGCGAGAACGCGAGGTGCGGATAGTGGGCGACGAGTCGCGCGCGCACGATCTCCGCCTGGCGAAGGGCCAACGCGCTCCCGCGCGATCCGATGATGAAAGACGAACGCGTCATCGGGGATCACTCCGAAGAGGATGAGGACCGGCGCTCCTGCGCGTCCACGATATCCTCCCATAGCTTGAGGAAGCTCAGCTCTTCTGGGCGCAATGCACCCTCGCGAGCCGCTTGATGTAGGCGCGAGATCGCCGGATGCGCGAATTTGTTGATGATGCCGTCGAGCAGATGACGCAGGGCCCGCTCTTGCTCTGGGGTGAGCCGACCGAGATACGGCCGATGACGCTCCAACTCGCCATAAGCGATCTCTTCCAAGCGACGGCGAAAAGCCGCGATCAACGGACCGACTTCCAAGCGGCGGAGCGACGTCAGGAATTCTTCCACGGCTTGATCCACGATGACCTCGGCCCGCGCCGCTTCGTATCGGCGATGTTCGAGATGCGCGTGCACGATCTGCTCCAGATCGTCAATGTCGTAGAGGAAGACGTTCTCCAGATGCCCGACGCCGGGCTCGATCATGCGCGGGACGGAGATGTCAATGAGGAAGAGCGGGCGATTGCGCCGCACGGGCATGGCGGCGGCCACCTGCTCGCGCCGAAGCACGTATTCGGTCCCCCCGACTGAGCAGATGACGATGTCCGCCCGCGCCAGATGGATCGGAAGCACATCGAGCGAGAGCGCTTCCGCTCCGAATTGAGCCGCGAGCTGCTCGGCGCGCTCTCGTGTGCGATTACTGATGAGCAGATGTTGAACCCCGGCCGCGAGAAGATGTCGCACCGTCAACTCGGCCATCTTGCCTGCTCCAATGAGCAGGACCGTTCGCCCGTTGAGATCCTCGAAGATCTTCCGCGCCAATTCGACGGCGACGGAGCTGACCGAGACGGGTTCGGTCCCGATGGCCGTCTCCGTGCGCACCCGTTTGGCTACGGAGAAGGCGCGCGGCAGCAGCAGGTTCAACGTCTTCCCCACCGTGCCCGCCGCGACGGCCTGGGCATACGCTTCCTTCACTTGTCCGAAGATCTGCGGCTCTCCGAGGACCATGGAATCCAAACTCGCCGTGACGCGGAAGACATGCCGCACGGCGTCGCGATCCACGTATCGGTAGAGCGCGGCTTCGTATGCGTCTGGCGGGATGCGATGCCGCTCCCGGAGGAAGGCGCGAATGCGCTCGACGGCCGCGCGTTCAGTGAGCGGCGTCACAGCGAGCACTTCGACGCGATTGCATGTGGAGAGAATCAAGCCCTCGGTGATCGTCTGGCCGTCCACCAATTGCCGCAGGGCCTGGGGAAGCTCCTCTTCGGTGAACGCCAAGCGCTCGCGCACCTCGACGGGCGCCGTGCGGTGGTTCAAGCCCACGAGGACGATCGTCATAGGATGTGTCCGAAAAGGCGCGCGCTCACGAACGTCGCGGCCGTCGCCAGGAATCCCACAATCAGTAACATCGCCGCGCGACGTCCGCGCCAGCCCGCGGCCAAACGATAGTGCACGACGACGAGATAGAAGAGCCAGGTGACGAACCCAAGCACGATGATCGGATCGCCGCGCCAGAAGACCGGGTCGCTCCGATGGAGCAGGATGATCCCCATTCCGATCCCGAGTGTGAGCATGAGGAAGCCGAAGAGAAGCGAGCGGTGGCCGAGCGTCTCGCACGCGGAGAGGGAGGGGAAGTAGCGATAGATGATGCCGAATCGCTTGCGCTTCAGCTCGCGCTCCTGCAACAGGTACATCAATGCGGCGAGGAAAGCTAAGAGGAATCCAGCATACGCGAGCATCATGAAGCCGATGTGCAGCGGCAACGCGGGCATGCGCAGGAGATCCGCCAGTTCTTCCGGCAGGAGCTTAGAACCCGTAGAGACCAGCGCCACCAGCGTGAAGAGCGCGACGATCGGCAGCACGAGGAGCCCCAGGACATCAGCCCGAGGATGCGTGCGTCGCAGGATGAGGTAATAGACGGCGATCGCCCATGCCAAGAGCGCGAAGACCTCTTGCGTGCTGATGATCGGCAGATGTCCGAACTGCAACGCTGCGCGCACGAGCCAAACGGTGTGCGCCCCCAATCCGGCTCCCGTGGAAACAAGGACGGGCCATCTCCGAAGACGCGCTTCGTCCCACCGAAAGCTCACCACCAGTTGGAGAAACGCGAGGACGTACGCGATCAGCGCGCCTGAAAGTAGTAGGTCCGTGCGATCCATACCGCGAGGGAAAATTGTAGACGCGGCGGGAAACATCGGTCAATCGTACCCCCGCCGCCTTCCTTTTGGACTTCGCCACGTCGCCGATCTCGTGTAAGCTTATTCACTCATTTGGCGAGCATCTGGAGATGAGGAGGGATACGCATATGGCTTGGCGACGTCTTTCGGCCGATGAGGTGTATCGCGCGTGCGATCCGAACGCCTTCGATTTCGAGACGACCGAACGCCTGCCTCCGCCCGAGGGCTTCATCGGGCAGAAGCGCGCTGTCTCGGCCATTCGCTTCGGCCTGCGGATGCGCAGTCACGGCTACAACCTCTTCCTCGCGGGGCCGCCGGGGACGGGGAAGACGAGCTTGATTCGCGCGATGTTGGAGGACATCGCTCGAGATCGGCCCGTACCTGGAGATATTTGCCTGGTGCAAAATTTTCGGGACCCGGATCGGCCGCGCGCCCTCTATTTGCCGGCTGGAATGGGCCGGCAGTTGAAGCGCGATATGGAGGGACTCGTCGAACGACTCAAGCGGGAGATCCCGAAGGCGCTCGAAAGCAAGGAGTATCAGGAGCAGCAGGCTGGGATCATGCGCGAATATCAGCGCCAGAGCGCGGCCCTCTTTGAGGAGTTGGAGCGGCGGGCCAGTCGTGAGGGGATTCAACTGCGGGTCACGCCCGCGGGCATCATGACCGTCCTCATCCATAACGGGAAGCCCCTCACGCAAGAGGAATATGAGGCGCTCGACGAAGCGACGAAAGAACAAGTGCGCCAGAAGATGGAACAATTCAACGAGCAGATCGCTGAACTGCTCGATCGCGTTCGCGCCATGGAGCGCGAGGCGCGAGAGAAGACGGAGGAGTTGGAGCGGTGGACCTTGCTGTTCGTCGTGAAGCGCCTCATTGATGGCTTGCGGCTGAAATATGCCAACTATCCAGAGATCCTCGACTATCTGGAGCAGGTGCAGGAGAACATCTTGCAAGAGCGCGAGAAGTTTCGCCCACGGCCGGCGGTCGAAGCCCCCGGACTCCGACTCGATGAGCGGGCGAGCTTCGTCGAATATCAGGTGAACGTGCTCGTGGACAATTCCGCCACGCAAGGCGCGCCTATCGTCTTCGAGCCGAATCCCACGTACACGAACATATTCGGCACGATCGAGCGCGAGGTGCGATTGGGTGCGCTCGTGACGGATTTCACTAAGGTCAAGGCGGGATCGCTGCTGCGCGCCAACGGGGGATTCCTCGTCGTCGAAGCGCTCGACGTCTTGCGCTATCCCTTCGTATGGGATGCGCTCAAGCGCGCTTTGGAGACGGGAGAAGTGCGCATCGAAGACGTGGCCACGCATTATGGGCTTGTGAGCGCCACGGGCTTGCGGCCGGAGCCGATCAAGGTGGACGTGAAGGTCGCCCTCGTCGGCAGCCCGCTGCTGCATTATCTGCTCTACATCTACGATGAGGACTTTCGCAAGCTCTTCAAGGTGAAGGCCGACTTCGACACGCAGATGGAGCGCACGCCGGAGAACCTCGCCCAATACGCCTATTTCCTCAAATCCTGCTGCGATCGAGAACAACTGCGCCATCTGGACCGCAGCGCGGTGGCGGCGATCATCGAACATAGTTCGCGACTGGCGGAGGATCAGACGAAACTCTCGACGCGATTCGGGGAGATCTTGGACATCGTGCGCGAGGCCAACTATTGGGCGGAACAGGAGGAAAGTCCCTATATCAACCGCACCCACATCGAGCGCGCGATCGAGGAGAAGATCTTCCGCTCCAATCGCATCGAGGAGCGAATCCTGGAGATGATCGCGCGCGGGGATATTCTCGTGGACGTGCAAGGGGCCGTCGTGGGGCAGATCAATGGGCTCGCTGTCATTCACCTGGGAGATTACGCGTTCGGGAAACCCTCGCGGATCACATGCCAAACATTCATGGGGCGCGAAGGCGTCATCAACATCGAACGGCGAGCGCGCTTGAGCGGTAGCATCCACGACAAGGGAGTCTTCATCCTGAGCGGATACCTAGGCGCGCGCTACGCGCAGGATAAGCCCCTCAGCTTGGCCGCGAGTCTGGGCTTTGAGCAGTCTTACGAGCTTGTGGAAGGCGACAGCGCCTCGGCGGCCGAGTTGCTCGCGTTGCTCTCGAGCCTCTCGGGCGTCCCCCTCAAGCAGAATCTCGCCATCACGGGCTCTATCAACCAGAGGGGACAAATTCAGCCCATCGGAGGCGTGAACGAAAAGATCGAGGGCTTCTTCTACGTCTGCAAGGCGAAGGGATTGACCGGCGACCAAGGCGTCGTCATCCCGCATCAGAACGTGAAGAATCTCATGCTCCGCAAGGAGGTCGTCGAGGCCGTGCGCGAAGGGATCTTCCACATCTACGCCGTCGAAACGGTGGACGAGGCCTTGGAGCTTTTCACCGGCTTGCCCGCCGGAGAGCGCGGCGAGGACGGACAATTCCCCGAAGGGACGGTGAATTACCTGGTGGATAAGCGTCTGCGCGAGCTGGCCCGCGAAGCGAAGGAAGCCGAGGAGGAGGAAGAGGGGGAGAAAGAGGGCGAAGGAGGAACCGCTGCTCCTCGCGCGCGGGTTCGATGCCGGGCCGAGGCCTGAGATCTCCCGAGGAAGGAGAGCACGTTGATGGAGCGAATCGAGAAGAAGAAGACGTCGCGGAAGACAGCGCGGTTCACCGAATCGGTGATCCGCGAAATGACGCGCTTGGCCATGGCCTACGATGCCATCAATCTCGCGCAAGGGTTCCCGGATTTCCCGGCGCCGGAGGAAATCAAGCGGGCGGCCATCGAAGCGATCCGCGCCGACATCAATCAATATGCCATCACCTGGGGCGCTCGCACCTTTCGCGAAGCCATCGCCGAAAAGGTGCGGTGGTATCTCGGCCTCGAAGTGGATCCCGAGCGAGAGATCACCGTCACGTGCGGCTCCACCGAAGCGATGATCGCCAGCTTGCTAGCCATCCTCGATCCGGGCGACGAGGTCATTATCTTCGAGCCGTTCTACGAGAACTATGGCCCTGACGCCATCCTGGCCGAAGCGCGACCGCGATACGTTCCGCTCCATCCACCCGATTGGCGCTTCGATCCGGATGAACTGCGCGCGGCCTTCACCTCACGGACGAAAGCGATCATCATCAATACGCCCAACAATCCCACGGGCAAGGTCTTCACGCGCGAAGAGCTGGAGCTGATCGCTGCGCTCTGTCACGAGTGGGACGTCATCGCCGTCACTGATGAGATCTATGAGCACATCCTCTACGATGGCGCCGAGCATATTGCCATCGCGATGCTCCCTGGGATGCGAGAGCGGACGATCACGATCAACGGGCTCTCGAAGACCTATAGTGTGACCGGATGGCGCGTCGGATACGCTATTGCGCCGCCGGAGATCACCTCGGCGATTCGCAAGGTGCATGACTTCCTCACTGTGGGCGCCCCTGCGCCCTTGCAAGAGGCTGGAGCCGTCGCACTTCGTCTCCCTCGTTCGTATTACGAGCGACTCGCTGCCGAATACGCGGCGCGACGCGATCAGTTGCTGCGCACGCTCGAAGCCGCTGGCTTCGGCGTCTACAAACCGCGCGGGGCCTACTACGTCATGACCGACATCAGTCGCTTCGGCTTCGAGGACGACGTGGCGTTCGCCCACTACCTGGTTCGAGAGATCGGCGTCGCCGTCGTCCCTGGCAGCAGCTTTTACGAAAATCCGGAGAAGGGCCGACAGCAAGTCCGCTTCTGCTTCTGCAAGACCGAAGCGACCTTGGACGCGGCCGCGGAACGCCTCCTCCGCCTGCGCGAGCGATGGGTATGAGGTGATCCGCAAATTCAGCAATTGCCGTTGGGACTTGAGCGGTCGGCCTCGGGGATGACCGCGCGAAGGGGATAATCGGTCCGCCCGGCATCCCTATCGAGGTCTCCTTCGCGAGCGTCCAGTACCCGTGCGCTCTCGCCTTGCGGGATCAATGTGCTTCTGCATCCCTGCGCGAAGCAAGAGGGATCGAGATCGCAAGGCCACAGAATGGATGACGATCAACGCCGGAGCAACGCTTCCGGCCATCCTTTCAACGGGAATCGGGTGATTTCGGTCGTTCGACGGGAAGTTCTGGTCGCGTGCTCCAATCTTGCCATGATCCGTAGTAGCTGCGACTCTTCGTATATCCGAGCAAACGCAAGACGAAGAGCGTGTGCGCGGCGCGTCCTCCCCCTTGGCAGTACGTGATGATCTCCTTGTCCTTGGTGACGCCGAGCGATTCATACAGGCGGCGCAATTCAGCTGCCGATTTGAAGACCGGCACCTCGCCTTCGGTCAGATTCAGGCGCCACTCCACATTGAGGGCTCCCGGGATATGGCCCCCTCGGGCTCCCGAGGCGCGCTCGCCTCGATATTCTTCCGGGGATCGAGCATCAATGATGACGACGGCATCAGCGCGCAGCTTGCTCACGAGCTCTGGTGCCGTGCACATCGTGGAAGATTTCGTTCGAACGTGAAACTCGACCTTCTCGAAGCGTGGGACATCGCGGCTCACCGGACGCCCTTCTTTCACCCACTTCCGCCAGCCGCCGTTCAAGAGGCTGACGTTCGTGTGTCCGTAATAATCGAGCAGAAACCAGAGTCGAGCCGCCGCTTGTCCCCCGATCTCATCGTATGCGATGACACGCGTGCGATGGCTGATGCCAAGTTCGCTCATCAGCGCCGCGAATCGCTCCGGCGAAGGCACGTACAAGAGCCGATCCTCAGTATCCCGAAGAGCGCTCTGATCGAGGTGGACAGCATTGGGGATGTGCCCCTCGGCGTAGGCTTCCGCCGAACGCAGATCCACGATGCGAATATCGGGGTCGTTCAGATGCTGGGCGAGCCATTCGGTCTCGACCAACATCTCCGGATGCGCATAGCCTTCGTCGAGGGCGAAAGCGGAGGTGCGAATCGTCGCCAGCAGAAGAAGAACACCGAGGCCGAGTGAGAGCGCTCTCCGTCCATCCGAGAAGCGTATCTTCCGCCGTTTCATCGGGCCTTTCCCCAAATGAAAACATCGCGCATCATCGAGCGGCGAGCGTCGCGACGAGCTCGCCGCTCAAATGAGGCCCTCCATGTGATCCGAAAGACCACATGGAGGGCACAGTTGCTTCACACCACCTTCAGGAAGATGACGGCGAGCGTGAAGAGCACGAGCGTCTCGATGAAGACGACGCCGATGAGCATGAGCGTTTGGAGACGCCCGCCAGCTCCCGGGTTACGCGCCACGCCTTCGCAGGCCGCGCTGATGGCGCGTGAGTCCGCATAGGCGGCAGCCGCCGCGGCAAGCGCCATGCCGAAGGCAGCCGAGATGTACTTGAACGTCGTGTCCGTCACTCCCGTCCCACCTTGCTGCGCCCATGCTGGAGCGGTGAAGAACAGCAGCGAACCCATCCCCATGAGCGCTCT